>CAZNSK010000044.1:0-38798 GCA_964575505.1 uncultured Phaeodactylibacter sp. | reverse complement strand
CCGGCCTGTATAGCTGAAGCTGGTAATGCTTAAAAAGATACTACAGGCACCAAAACAAAAACGGATGCGCCGCAGGTGCAGGCATCCGTCCGGTATAAGCGGCAAAGTATTTCATAGTGTTTGCTGGAGTTCTTCAGGTTTAAGCAGTATTTAGAATCTCCAGATCATCGTAGTGCTGCGCCGCTAAGCAGGCATCATTTTTCTATATAAAGCCAGCCAGATTGCCCCGGGCCGTGCATTTAAGCCCTAAAGGAGACGTGTGGCTGCTTTTCCCGTAGTTTGTTGTAGGTGGATTATAATTTGCTTCCGTCCAAATTCAGTGTAAGGGTAGCTGAGGACTTTTTAGGATAAGGGTTGAGTCTAAAACCAATAAGTTAGGGTTTTAGGTGCTTTTTCAGCAAATTATCAAGGGTGTTAATAATCTTATTACAGCTTCCGCACCCAAACCTAATGTGTGGGTGTATCTATTGTAGGTCGAATCTATCAGGGGGAATTAAATTCGGAAGTCAATAAGTTTTTGTGCAGCTTTATTTGTGTGGGTAACGATTCATTCGTAAAGATACATAAAAAAAATTCAAATAGAAAAGCCTTTCCTGAAAAAAATGCGGGCAACCCTACAGGAAGCGCCCCAATGAGCAGCAATTTTCACATTTTCTCCAAACCGTATCAAAATTTGGCAAAGCGGAGCACTTCCGATAAATAGACGGAGGCAGCTTCATCAACACTGTGTTTGTTCCGAACAGCTCCGCCCACCCCCAATCAAGCCTCGCCCCTGCCCCTGACAACCAGTTAATTACCTTTGAAAATACGTTGAAATAAATCTAACTTTGTAGTAGCTTTGCACCTTAGTGTATAAAAAACACTAACAAAACCTAAATTACTATGCTCAAGAAACAGTATCTCAAGACCAAACCGGTATGCAAGGTTACCTTTAGCCTGCCTGCCTTTGCTGCCCGTGGCGCTAAGGAAGTGAAACTCCTCGGCGACTTCAACAATTGGAGCCCGGAGGCGGCAGTGGCGATGAAGCCATCCAAAGATGAATACAAGGCCGTCCTCGAACTGGAAACAGGCCGCCAGTACCAATTCCGCTACCTCATCGACGCTGCCTACTGGGAAAATGACCACAAGGCAGACCGTTATGTCCCTTCCCCTTACACCGGCATAGACAACTCGGTAGTCGTGTTGGAAACACAGCCTGCCAACGGACGGAAAGCCGAAGCTAAGAAAGCAGCCCCAAAGGCTAAAAAGGCAACACCGGCCAGTAAGAAGGCCAAACCGGCAAAGAAGACAAAAAAGGAAGACCTGAAGAAGATTGAAGGCATTGGCCCGAAAATCGCCGGCCTGCTCAACGAAGCGGGCATTACGACCTTCAGCGGCCTGGCCAAAGCCAAGAAGGCAAAAGTACAGGAAGTGCTCGCTGCTGCGGGCCCGCGCTATAAAATGCACGACCCAGCCACTTGGATGGAGCAGGCTAAACTTGCAGCTGCCGGAAAGTGGGAACAACTGGATGCGCTGCAGAAAGAACTGAAAGGCGGCAAGCGCAAAAAATAGTAAACCATTGTGTTGGAGGAGCCCTTACCGCAAAACCGCTGGCAGGGCTCCTCCACTCCCTATTCATCGAATAACGAGTATTCTACAGCCTCTACCGCTTTGCGGTACGCCGCAAAATCTTCTTTAAAAAACGCGTCAATCTCAGCCACTACCTCTTTGGTTTGCGCTCGCGCCTCTTCGAGTTTCTGCTGCCCCATGGGCGAAAGCTCCCCATCTACTGCTTCCAGATAGGAATAAACGCTGTACAGCGTGCTGTTGAGCAAACCCGTGGAACGGCGGATCCCCTTGAAGTCCTCCGGCAACATATAGCGTTCCTCAAGCTGTGCCAGGCTATCCTGCATGGCTTTCCCTTGCTCCTCAATAGCCTGCCGCGTGCTATCCGGTACATTAGCCAAAACTTCGTTGATGCGCTTAATCGACTTTCGGGCACCCCGCAGCCGATTGAAGGCTTCCGAAGCCTCATTCACAATCTCATAGAAAGCTTCGTAGGCGGCTTGTTCAGCTTCCAGGTTTTCCCTGCTCACTTCAAGGCGGGGGTCGGCATTTACGGCCACCTGCGTAGAATCTGCAAAATCGCCCTGGTTGACCACCAGCCGGTATTCCCCGGGCAAGACGCGATAGCCCCGGGGCGGGTCGTCATCCGGCTTGGCCTCCCGGCGGGAAGGGAAGCGAACGCCTTCGGTGCGCAAATCCCAGGTGAAGCGGTTCATGCCGGGCTCCAGCTTTTCGGAAAACCGCCGGATGGTATCACCTGCCGCGCTCAGTACCACAATTTTTGCTTTTTTGCCCAGCTTGCGGCCCTCTTTTTCCGATTCGCCTTTGGAGGTTTCACCTTCGGTGGCTCCGGCTTCGGCTTGCTCCTCATCCATTGGCTTTTGCCAAACGGTAATACGGGCGTAGGGCGAGCGGTTCTTCCCGCTGAACTCCCCGTCCGCCGGGAAGTGAGAGCCTTCGTAAGATGTGTAATTGGCCAGGTAGGCATCAGGTGAAGGGAATACCCGAAAGGTATCCTGCAGGAGCGCCCCGCCAGATTTGGCTATTTCCTGCATGGGGCGCGTATCGTCCAGCACCCAGGCAGCGCGGCCAAAAGTGCCGATAATCAGGTCTTTGTCCCGCGGGTGCAACTGTAGGTCGCGTACCGGGGCCGAGGGAAAGCCCTGGTCCCACTTTTGCCAGTTCTTGCCCTTATCCATGCTAAAGTACAAGCCGTAGTCTGTACCCAACCAAAGCAGATTGGGTGCGTCCGGGTCTTGCACAATCGATAGCGTATGCCCTTCAACTTGCGCTTCGTCTACGATACGCCTGAAAGACTTTCCGTAGTTTTCGGTGTGGTAAGCCATAGGGCGCCAGTCATTGCGGCGGTAGTCATTCACAATGATGAAGGCTTCTCCAGCATTGGACTCAGACACTTCGATGTAGGGGATCCAGCTGCCGGGGCGCGCGCCTTCCAGCTTTCTGCTAAGCTCCACCCAGGTTTGCCCCCCGTCTTGCGTCAGCTGCAAATGGCCATCATCCGTGCCAACCCAGATCACTTCCTCATCTACCGGGCTGGGGGCAATCGCCAGGATGGTAGTGTAGTTCTCCGCCCGGGTGTCATCAATGGTCAGCCCCCCGCTCTCGGATTGGCGCTGCTTGGTGGTATCGTTGGTGGTCAAATCGGGCGACAGGACCGTCCAGGTTAGCCCGCAGTCTTCACTCTTGTGCACGTATTGGCTGCCGAAGTACAAGCCACAGTCCTGGAAAGGGTCCTGGGCAATGGCAGCATTCCAATTGAAACGCAGCTCCGCTCCTTCCGGATGCACGGGCTTGACGAACCGGCTTTTCCCGGTTTCCCGGTCGATGTAAGACACATTGCCGCCCTGCGACATTGCGTAGACGTAGCGGTTGTTATCTGGCCGGAAGACCACATCAAAGCCATCGCCGAAGTACACTTCCTGCCAGTCGGTATTTTGTATCCCGCCGTATTCCCAGACCGAGCTCGGGCCGACCCAAGAGCCATTGTCCTGCATGCCTCCGGCGATATGGTATGGGATGTCCATATCGTAGCTGATGTGGTAAAACTGCGCCAGCGGCAGGGTCTGCACGAAACGCCAGGTTTCGCCCCCATCGTGGCTAATGTTGAGCCCACCGTCATTGCCCTCAATCATATAGGAAGGGTTGTCGGGATGCACCCAAAACGAATGGTGGTCGGGGTGGGTGCCTCTGCCAAAGCGCTCAAAAGTTTTGCCGCCGTCTTCTGACTTGGACATATAGGACCACAGGTTGAAAATGCGGTTCTCATTTTTCGGGTCCGCAAAAATATCGGCGTAGTAAAACGGCCGGTTGCCAATATTCTCACTGGATACCAATGACCAGTTATGCCCGCCATCGGTAGATTTGTAAAACCCATTTTTCTCGGCTTCAATCAGTGCATAGACGATATCAGGCTTAGACGGCGCAATCGCCAGCCCCATACGGCCCAGGTCCCCTTTGGGCAAGCCATCTTCGGCAGTACGCTCCTCCCAAGAGTCGCCCCCGTCGTAGGAAACATACAGCCCGGAGCCTTCGCCCCCAGAATTAAAAAACCAGGGCTGGCGGCCAAACTCCCACATCGCCGCTATGAGCTTATTGGGGTTGGATGGGTCCACCACCAGGTCAGCGCAGCCCGTAGAATCATTGACAAAGAGCATTTTTTCCCAGTTTTTGCCCCCGTCGGTGGTGCGGTAAACGCCCCGCTCCGGGTTGGGGCCCCAGGCGGAGCCCAGCGCGGCTGCATATACAATATCCGGGTTATCGCGGTGGATGATGATGCGGTGGATGGTACGTGTATTTTCCAGCCCCATCCGTTTCCAGTTTTTGCCCCCATCTATGGATTTGAAAATGCCAGCCCCGCTGTTGTGGGAATTCCGGGGATTGCCCTCTCCGGTGCCTGCCCAGATTTCATCGGGGTTGCGTTGATTAATGGCCAATGCCCCAATGGATTGCAAGGGTGCATCCTCAAAGATAGGTTCCCACTTGATGCCGCCGCTGCCCGAGTACCAAACGCCCCCGGAGGCCGTGCCGATGTAAATCCGGTTGGGCTGGGCGTTGACCACATCGATAGCGGTCACCCGGCCGCTCATGCCCGCCGGGCCAATACTGCGGGGCGACAGTGCCTCAAAGTGCTCTAAGTCAATTTGCTGAGCAGGCAAAACTGTTAAGCCCGCCAATATTCCAATCAGGGTATAAAGAAAAGTCCGAGTTCTTCGCATAAGGTCGATAATGTGCGTTGAAGAAAAACACTAAAGTAATTGTAATCCCGCACTTCCCAGCATCCATTTTGTCATTCTGAAATACGCGTGACAGAACACCTCAGGACAGCTCCCAGCCCGCTGAGCACTAATTTATTTCCGGAACAGAACGACCAAAAGGATAAGGTATGATGCGTCGCAAACTGCTTTTGATGATGGGCTTCAGCCTGCTGCTCAGCTATTTGGGCATCAGCCAGCAGCCCCCCCTACCTCTATATAAGGATACTTCCTACAGTTGTGCCGAACGGGCGGCCGACCTTGTGCAACGCATGACGCTGGACGAAAAGCTCGCCCAATTGCGCTCCGCCATGCACCTCACCCAGCCCGGTGAAGCAGGCGTCGGCTCCTTTGGGTTCATGTCAAAAGACGATTACCCGGCAGCCAGTACCGAGGAATACAACCGATACCAGCGCGCCCAGATTGAAAACACCCGCCTGGGCATCCCCGCCACCCGCTCGGGCGAAGGCATCATGGCGTATATGGGCAATGGCTCTACCAGCTTCCCCTGCCCCCTGGGCGTTGCCGCCAGCTTCGACCCCGGGCTCTCCGCCCGCGTCGCCGGCGTACTGGCTAAAGAACTGAAAAGCCGGGGCGTAAGGCGGGTCCTGGGGCCGGTCGTCAACCTAACTCGCGACCCCCGCTGGGGCCGGACCAACGAGACTTACGGTGAAGACCCCTTTCTGAGCGGCATCATGGGCGCTGCTTACGTCCGCGAGATGGAAGCAGCCGGCCTTTCCACTATGGCGAAGCACTTCGTCGCCAATATGGGCCTGGACGGGCAATTCACCGGGCCAGTCCATTTTACCGAGCGCCACCTGCGGGAATTTTACTTCCCGGCCTTTAAGGCTTGCATTGACGCGGGGGCCTCTTCCATCATGATGGCGTACAACAGCCTCGACGGCATCCCCTGTGCCACCCACCCCTGGCTTATCAACACCATACTGAAGGATGAATGGGGACTGGAGGGCTTTGTTTCCACCGATGGGCAGTCCTCCACCTTTATCCTGGAAGAAGCCGGGGTATACCGGACGCCCAAAGACTTGACCGTAGCCCTCATGAACGCGGGCTGCGACAAATCCTCCCCCAGCAGTTTTTTCCAGGAGCCGCTGCGGCAAGCCCTGTCGGAGGGCCTGGTGCCTGAAGCCCGGCTCGACGATGCCGTCCGGCGCATCGTACAGCAAAAGCTGGAGACCGGTATTTTTGAAGCCCCCTACGCAGACCCCGAAGCCGCCAAGCGCCTCAACAACCACCCGGAACACCGCGCCGTGGCAAGGGCCGCCGCTCAGGAAGCGCTGGTGCTATTAAAAAACGACGACAACTGCCTCCCCTTTTCCAAATCGGCGGACCAGGTAGCGGTAGTCGGGCCACTGGCCGATTGGCTGTTGATTGGGCACTACGGCGGCTTTGGCCGGGAAGAAATCACCGTTTTGGACGGCCTCAAAGCCTTGCTCCCTGATGCAGCAATAACTTACGAAAAAGGGGCGGAGCTGCAGTACTTTGGCTACCCCGCTATTGATGAGCGCCACCTGGCCGGCCCACTGCAGGCTGCTTATTTTGACAACGAAAACCTGGAGGGCGAACCCGTTGCCACACGGACGGAAGCCCGCATTGAGCACGACTGGAAATACGAACGGCCGGCTGGCGTACCCCCATCCAACTTTTCCGCGCGCTGGACCGGTGCCTTTGTAAGCCCGGTAGATGGCCCTGTCACCTTTGGCGTAACCATGGACGACGGTGCCCGCCTCTACCTCGACGGCGCACTGATTCTCGATGAGTGGTCGGGGGGGTCGCGCCGCATGAAAACGGCTACTGTTACCCTGAAAAAGGGGCAAACCTACTCCTTTACCCTGGAGTACTTTGACGGAGGCTTTGGCACCTACATACAGTTGGGCTGGGACGTGGACGAATACGCCAATATCCCCAAAGCAGTCGAGACAGCCAAAGATGCCGATGTGATTGTAGTAGTAGCGGGCATGTATGAAAATGAGAACTGGGACCGGACGGACCTCGACCTGTCGGCGCCTCAGGAGGAACTGATCCGCGCTATGGCCCGCCTGGGCAAACCGCTGGCCGTGGTATTGCAATCCGGTACGGTACTTACCTTAAACGACTGGATTGACGAAGTAGATGCGGTGCTCATGGCCTGGTACCCGGGCTGTGAAGGCGGCCACGCTATCGCTTCGGCTTTGTTTGGGGATTACAACCCCGGCGGCAAACTGCCCATCACCTTTCCTAAGGTAACCGGGCAGGTGCCCCTCAATTACAACCGCCTGCCTAAAGGCAAGGGGAAGATCAAATTCATTGGCGACTACAACGAGCCGCTCTTTGCCTTTGGGCACGGCTTGTCCTATACGGCTTTTAAATATAGCGGTTTAAAGCTATCTGACCAGACATTGAATGCCGGAGATACCCTTTTGGTAAGCTTCCGGGTCACCAATACCGGCAGCCGGGCGGGCGAAGTCGTGCCGCAAGTTTACCTGCACGATACTTACGCCAGCGTCGTTCAGCCCATTCAAAAACTGGTGGGTTTCCAACGCCTTGAACTGGAGGCCGGAGCTAGCCGGGAGGTCGAAATCGCCATTCTGCCCGAGCAGCTCAGGATATGGGATATTAATATGCAACACGTCATTGAGCCTGGTACTTTCGAACTGATGATTGGCGACTCCTCGGCGGATATCCGGCTCGAAACTGAATTTACGGTAAAATAATACTTGACAATGAAAGCATTTCTGTTATTACTGGCGGTTACGCTGGCTTTAGGCTGCCAGCCCAATGCTGACTCCGGTGCAGAGGAGGCCGAAGGCAAGCCCCGCCGTTTCTTTTCCGATGATAGCTTTTGGAACCAGCCTATTGGCTCAGACCCCAAGATCGCTTCGCAGAACGATTACTGGATCGGGCTACTGGCGGAAGACCCGAGCTGCGAACAAATTGGCGTTAACGTTAAATCTTACACCATCCCCATCTATGCAGTGGATAAGGAGACACCCCGGGCGGTAATCCGGGAAAATGCCGAACTGCAGCAAGGGCATGCCAATTTCGAAGAAGACGCTGCGGACTCCCTGTACCGGCAGCACCCCGGCTTCAGGGGCAAGCCCATCCCCATACCCGCTAACCTCAACCCCTCTCCCGGTTCGGATGCGCACGTAGCCATGGTGGATTATGAGCAGGGCAAAGCCTGGGATATGTGGTATGTATTGCAGGACAGCAGCTCCGGGCAGTGGTATTCTAATACCGGCATGGCATACGATTTGTACGGGCCCGGGGTATTCCCGGTGGATGCCTTCGGTGCTCAGCCCGGCGAAAGCATTCATCAGTACGGGCCGGGGCGCGCAGCGGGGGTGCCTGTACTGGCGGGCACCATTATGCACCACGAGGTATTGGCCGGAAAAATCGAGCACAAGATCAGCGGCGCCCTCCGCTATGTAGCGTTCCAGGAATACGCCTACCCACCCGCCACCTGGACCGACGGCAATTTTGAAGGCGGCATTCCCGAGGGCAGCATCCTTCAGCTCGACCCGCAGCTGGACCTCGAACAATTTGACCTTACCGAAGGCGAAAAAGTAGTGGCCCGGGCGATGCAGGAGTACGGCATTGTCATAGTAGACTTCGCGGTCGGCTCCACCACTTACGCCGAGGGGCTATGGTACGACGACGATCACAGCTGGGATGGGCTCATCCGTGGCTGGGGCGAGGCTGGCGGCATTAAAACTATACCTGTGGAGCACTACCGGGTATTGGACCCCAGCGAAAACCTCCGGCAGGGGGGCGATCAGAAAAAAGCCTTCTTTGAACAGTTTCTGAACCAGGAACGCGACTGCGAATAGGTTGGCCCGCAGCACTACTCGTCGAATAAAGTGCCGGCCCGGCCCGGCGGCACCACACCGAGGTGCTTGTAGGCTTTTTCCGTCGCCTCCCGCCCACGGGGGGTGCGTTGGATATACCCTTCCATAATGAGAAATGGCTCGTGCACTTCTTCTATAGTGCCCGCCTCCTCCCCTACTGCCGTGGCAATGGTCGTTATCCCTACCGGGCCTCCTTTGAACTTGTGGATAATGGTGGAAAGGATTTTGTTGTCCATCTCATCCAGCCCACCTTCGTCTACATTGAGGGCGGTGAGCCCGTACTGGGCAATTTTTTGGTCAATCGTGCCATCGCCTTTGATTTGGGCAAAATCCCGGATACGGCGCAGCAGGGCGTTGGCAATACGGGGCGTCCCCCGGCTGCGGCGGCTAATTTCCTTAGCACCATCCTCAGTGATTGGCACTTCCAGGATGCCGGCAGAGCGCTTGATGATACGGTGCAGGGTTTTGGTATCGTAGTAGTCGAGGTGGCAATTGATACCAAAGCGGGCGCGCATCGGTGCAGTGAGCAGCCCCATGCGGGTGGTGGCGCCCACGAGCGTAAAGGGGTTAAGCGCAATCTGTATGCTGCGCGCATTGGGCCCGCTGTCAATCATAATGTCGATGCGGTAATCCTCCATGGCAGAGTAGAGGTATTCTTCCACCACTGTATTCAACCGGTGTATTTCATCAATGAAGAGGACATCGCCTTCTTCCAGGTTGGTCAATAGCCCCGCCAGGTCGCCCGGTTTTTCGAGGACAGGCCCGGAGCTCATCTTGAGTTCTGCCTTTAACTCATTGGCGATGATGTGCGAAAGCGTGGTCTTGCCCAGCCCCGGCGGGCCATGTAGCAACACATGATCTAATGCCTCTCCCCGCCCAAGCGCAGCTTGTATAAATACCTGTAGGTTTTCCACGATCTTGGGCTGTCCGCTGAAGTCATCAAGGGCCTGCGGCCGGAGCTGCACTTCTGTGCTTTGCTCATCCGGTGTAAATTCTTCGCCGGTAGGATCGAGGTAAGGATTGCTCATATTCGCCATTTTCTAATCCTGACAAATATGGCATTTTTTTAGGACTCCCGCGTTGCCCTCAAACGATTGCCAGTTGAGCCGCTACTATTTAGCGACTACCAGCGGCAAGCGGATACACCGGCCCTGATTCCAAACCTCCACCCAGTAAAAGCCAGGGGGGCAGTTGCGGAGCGGAATGGGCAGCTGACGGCCAGGGGGCGATGGTAGCAACTCCTCCAGCCGCTGCCCCCTTGCATTGTAAAGATAAACCGCTTGCGGCCCGGGTTGGCGCTCGGGCCAGGACAGTATGCTTTGCCCCACTGCCGGGTTTGGCGACAAAGCCCATTGCCCCGGTTGCCGGGCCGTTTGGGTAGAAACCAGCACATCCAATTCATACCGCACCAAGCTATCGCAGCCTGCCGCACTCAGGTAGGCCACTGTAACTGCCGTATCCGCTGTAATCAGGGCCCCTTCCCACCAGCCTGCCTCCTCCAGCTCAATGGATACGACAGTGGTATCCTCCGGAGCCACCACATTGACGTGGTGCCAAATAACGCTATCGCGCCAGGCCGCCGAATAGCGCTCCTCAAGGATGGTGTCGGCTTGCAGCGCCTGGCCCAGGTAAACATCTCCAGGGCAGATACTTGCATAGGTAGCTGCAGCAACGACCGGTTTCTCGATACGGTGCCAAACCGTATTGGTAATCACCGGCGGGTTAAAATCGAAGTAAATGCCAGCCCGGTTTTCAATGACGGTACCGGGGATTAAACTGTCTACCGGGGCTATACTGAAGGAGAAGAAGCCATGGCTCTCCGGCTCATTGCTGGTGCTGTCCGGCAAATGTATTTCGGGGTACTCCACCATCAGCACCCGCCCCGGCAGCAGGTGCCAGCTGTGGGTGTGGGAACCGCCCCCTGCCCGAAACGTACTCAAATCGAGCTCAGCCGAAAGCGTATCCCGGATGGTTACGTTCCGTGCCATACCCGTGCCTACATTTTGAAAGTGAATGGTATACTGTAGAGCCTGCTCTTGCGGAATGTGGTGGCCGGGGCCAAAGCCCTGCGGGAAAGCCACCTTGATATTAGGGTCGTACGCTCCGATAACCGGCCGGCACTGCGCCACCTCAAAGGGGTTTCCATTGTCATTGGCGAAAGCCATGACCAGCCCGGTATCCAGCGGCGCAAGGCAGCCATTGGCAATCAGCCGGATAGGTTCAGGCGCGGGGTGCCCTTCCGGCTGCCCGGCTTCCAGCAGGTAGGCTGCAGAATCAGCGGGCGCAGCAAGGAGGATGGATTCCCCGGGCAGTATGTCCAGCCCGCCGCTTTGGAGGAGCACGATGTCGTCGTTGACAATATTCAGCTCGTAGGGCACAGGCATGCTAACCGGCCCGAAGCCTGTATTTTCAACCCGCCACTTCAGGCTATCTTGCTCACAGCTATAGCTTGCGCTTAAGTTGCCGCCTTCCCAGGCAGCCAGGCCCGGGGCACAAAGCGTATCGGGTGTGATATGCGCCTGGTAGCAGAGCACCTCCCCCAGGATTAACTGCTCGCAGTCTGGCTCCAGCTGAATCACAATATCTCCGCCCACGCCTACAGCCACCTCCCCCAGCTCAAAGACAAGGGAGGTATCGGTTTGCATACTCCAGGGCAAGGAGGCGCTTACCGGCTCCATGCGGCTGTCAAACCTCAGTGCTATAGTGGCTGAATCCGCCTCTACAGTACCTGCATTACGGTAGTGCAGCGTAACGGTAGAATTGAAGCACTGCCGGACCGGGCTGAGCGCCATCTCCAGCTCCATTAGTGGGCACTCCACCGTTGGCGATACCGCAAAGTGGGCTTCATGGGGCCCTGGGCTTTGAAATATCGTATCCGGCGAGCAGGCCTGCCAGTAGTCATTGGGCAGCACCGGGGCAAGGGTAGTAGCGGCACTATCCGGAAGGTAGCCGGCGTAGTAGCCATTTGCAGCAGTAGCAAGTATTTGTTGGTGGCCATCCTGCCCTTCCAGCAACAGTTGGCCATTGGGCAAGCCTGGCCAGCCGGGGTTGAAAGTACAGCTTAGAGTCGTGTCCCAAACCATCTGCCCCTGCACCAGCTGCTGAGCGGAGAAGCTGGGCTGGTAGGCCATGATCTCCTGATGGCCGGTGATTAATTCTTTTGTGCCATCGCCGTCCAAATCTGCCTGGCAGGCGTTAGTGCTTAGCGCCGAAGGCAGGAAGTATTCGAATGGGGCTGGCAAATACGGCGTTGACACAAAGCCAGTGGCACCCACGCTAAAAGCGAATCCGCTGCTATTCACAAAATCCGGAATACTATCGCCATTGAGCAAGGCTTCGGCAATAGGGTACCCGTTGCCGACCCAACCGCGCTCCACCGCTGGAGAGAAGGCTTGCTGTGCCGTATCGTAGGATGCAACCACCAATTTGCCTTGCAAATTTGCAATGTACCGCCCTCTCAGGTCTTTGCGTCCATCCAGGTCATAGTCGCCCGAAAATAACTCCATTACGCCTTCCATACCTGCAATTTCCTGTAGGCCGGAAAACTGCCCGTTGCCATCCATATGACTGGCGAAATAAGCTTTGCCCCCTAATCCACCCAGGACAATATCAGCGTCTCCGTCGTTGTCGAAATCATCTGCCAAAAGCCGGGAAGTAAAGTGGGGCAGGCCAGGGAGATCTGCTATAACTACCTGAGGGGTAAAATTGCCTCCGGTATTCCAAAGCAGCACCACTTCCGCCTGACGGGTAAGCAAAATAACATCCTGATCGCCATCCCCGTCCGCATCCGCCACATCAAAGTGGTATCCGTACTGCAGTTCAAATTGAGGAAATGACAGGGTGTCCCCGGTGTTGCTATACCAGACGACCGGCACCCGCCCGGCAGGGCTCCCCCCGATCGCCCCCACACCATCCGGCAGGCTATCGCTGTCTAACGATGTAAATTCAAAGTCATTCAGTGAAAAAGAAGGTGCCCAGATGGAAGCCGGTGGGCTGTAGGCCTGACCGCCCTGATTGCGCAGCCAGGCTATGCCCGTTTCGTCGCAAAACAGCACGTCTGTGGCCCCATCGGCATCCCAGTCCCAAGGCTTTATATCCCGAATGTAGCCCGTAGCGCGGGTAAGTGGGGCAGGTGGGACCGCATTGCCTGTATTAAGCGGGCCGAACCGGTTGACCAACTGCTCCCGTCCAGCGGCTAAACTATTCCCCTGGCCGTGGGTCAGCAGGTCGGTTACGCCATCGCCGTTGAGGTCCCCGGTTGATAAATTGTTACCGGTAGGCAAACCATCGATCAGGTTATTGGTAGTGCCCAGCTGGCCATTAGCCATACGCTCCATCCAAACGTAACCAAAGGGCTCCTGAAAAGCTACGAGGTCCGCATCATTATCCTGGTCTACATCCGCTACAGTATGCGCAGTCATACCGGAGGTTTCGCCACTTTGCCAAACCACCTGTGCCTGGCCAAAGGGCGCCACTTGTAAATAGACCGTATACGCCCGGCCGTAGTCCCCGTTGCCGGTGTGCGAATAGACCGCATCCGGGAAGCCGTCCCCGGTAACATCTACCACTGACATATCGCAGTCAAATAAGGCATTTTTATCAGGCTCGATTTCCAAAAAACTACGCCACAGTGCGGTGTACGAGCCCCCCGTCCATTCTAAAACATGCAGGGCCAGCTCCGTACTTTCTGAGGTGTGGTAATTTTCCAGCATTAAAATATCCAGGTCGCCATCCTGATCCACATCTGCCAGTTCCATGTCCACCAGGGAGGGGTGATTCACGACATCGCTATAGGCCAGTTCGAGTGCGAAAGCCTGACCGTTGCCAGCGCTGAGGTTTACCCATACTACATCGGCATCCAGCCCAATCACCACATCCAGCCAGCCATCACCGTTAACATCCCCAACCTTGAAGCGCTCGTAAAAATCTATATAGGGGTATTCCACCGGCGCATCACTGCCCGGGTGCAAATGCCCCAGGCCATCATTAGCCCAATACGGCACAGTTTCTCTTGCCCGGTAGGCATCTACTACATCCAAGTCGCCATCCTGATCCATATCTGCCAGCTCAAACTCGCCCTGGAAGTTGCGGCTGCTGGCCCAGATGGAATCGCCGTACAAACGCGGCCCGGCTAGATTGCCCTGCCCATCCAAATTCTCAAATACGGCAATATGCCCGTCCCAGCCCTTACAGCTTGCCACGATATCCTCGTCGCCATCGCCATCCATATCTCCGGTTTTCGCCGCAAGCAGCTCAAAGCGGTCCATTAAAACCTGGACCTGCCCCCGCTCTAGTTGAGCGTGGAGGTTCCAGCACATTGCCAAAGCTAGCAGGCTAAGGATGGCTCTTTTTGCGTAGGGTGCTTTAATGATAATCCTTTTCATACTGCTAAAATGCAGCTATTGTGAGGGCCCCGCAAGAACAATTAATTAACTTTATACAAGTTAAAAGTCTTTTTACTTTCTGACTATCAATTTTTTAAGTTAAAAAACCTACAAGTTGAAACGCCCCATTGCCTTTCAGTTGCTGCACAGCTTTCAACCCGCTGAGCTGAAGCAGCTGGCCGTTTTCCTGGAAAGCCCGGCCTTCAACCGCCGGCCGGAGATGCTACGTTTGCTTCAGTACTGGCGGGAGCACCGGCCTGCCCCTCCCGATCAGCAGCAAATATTTGAAGCCGTTTTTCCGGGGCAGCCGTTCCGCAAGCAAGATTATTACCTATTGCTAAGCCGCTTTCATAAACTGGCGGAGCGTTTCCTGGCCTGGCAGGCCTTTCAACAAAGCAAGCAGGGGCACTACACTTACTTACTGCAGGAATTGCGGCGACGGCAGCAGCAAGCGCTCTTTCAACGCAGCATAAAACAGGCGCACAAGCTGCAAAAAGCCCGGGAGCACCATACTGCCGACCGTCTTCACTTCGCTTATTACCTGGAAAGCGAGTACTACGACTTCATCGCCAGCCACGACCGCAGCAAGCCGACCAATTTGCAACAAGCCAGCCATTTGCTCGACGCCTACTACTTTGCCGAAAAGCTCAAGCAAGCCTGCCTGGCCCATACCCGCACGGTGATCAATCAAGAGGCCTACGAGATTGGCATGGTACCAGCTGTAGTGCAAGAGATACGCAACCGGCCGGAGCTGCTCAGCCTACCGGCTGTAAAGGTCTACTATGCCTGTTACGAAGCAGTGGTAGCCACAGGCTCACAGCACGGTTTCCGTGCCCTGCGGCAAAACATCAAGGCTTATAAAGCGGGGTTCCCACGGCAGGAAATCCGGGATTTGTACCTCCTGGCCATCAACTACTGCATCCGGGCGCTGAACTTCGGGGACGCCGCCTTCGCAGTGGAAGCCCTGCAGCTGTATGAGCAGAGCCTGGAAGAAGGCTACCTTTTAGAAGACGGCTACCTGCCGGAGTCTACTTTCAGCAATATCGTGGCCCTGGCGCTCAAGCTGGAACGCTACAGATGGGTAGAGGCTTTTATCAATACGCATTCGGCTAAACTGAAACCTGCATTCCGGGAAGCCCTGCCCCGGTACGCTTCTGCTAAACTAGCCTACGAGCTTGGCGATGCCGGCCGGGTGCTGCAGCTCTGCGCGACTATTGAAGCCCGGCAGCCATTCCTCTACCTGGGCACCAAGACCCTTCAGCTCAAAGTGTTGTACGAACAGGAGGAGTGGGATGCGGTAGACAGCCTCATCGACAGCATGCGCGTGTACCTGCAACGGCATAAAGATGTGGGCTACCACCGGGAACACTACCTGCTGCTGCTTCAGTTTACCCGCCGCCTGCTTCAACTCCTCCCCGGTGATGCTGATCAAGCATCTGAGCTTGCGGCTACAGTGGAAACCACCAAGGCCTTCCGGGAGATGCCATGGATGCTCCGGCAAATTGGCAAAAGGGCGAAACAAATCTGATAGCATTGCTATCATTAAAACCAGGCCTCCCTGAAAACGCACCGATGGCCTCATCTTTAGAACAAGCCAAAACGGATGCCCAGGTTCAGGGCCAGCGCATTGATGTCGCTGCTTTGAATGCTGACCAGCTCATTGGCCGGGTTACGGTACTCGTAATCCAGGCCTGAGGTAAAGCGGTAAGACGCACCTGCAAACAGGCGGGCATTTTTGATCAGGTTAACTTCAGCCTGTACGCCCGGCTCTATAAAAAAGAAGTAGTCTTCACCGAAGGGATCATCGCCAAAATCCAGGTCTCTTTTGTAGTCCGTAGCGGCTTCCCCACCGCCAATCATCAGCGGAAAGCTAAAGTGCAAAAGCTTGTCAGGGTTGAGGATGTACTCCACGCGCACGCCACCGTAGCGCAGGTCGAGGTAAAGGCGGTCGTCCATTTCCAGCTCAGGGGTAAACTCATTGAGGGTGGTATAGAAAGCCGCGCCCAGCGCAAATCGCTTGTTGAAGATCACCCCCGCACTGCCCTGAAAACTGTGCACTGTTTGACCGGCAGCCTGCGTGAGCTGATAGCCCGGCGATATGTAAAACCCGATCTCAGTACTTCCGCTACCATTACCAAAGAGCGTCTTGGGAGCGTTGTCCTGTGCGTTAACGATAAACAGGCTGCAGAGCAGCATAGCAAAAGTAAAAAACGTGTACTTCATTGCATTTAATTAGTTTAGCTTTTGTTAATAGTAGTAAAACTATCACATAGACCATTCATCTTTCCGCTTGGTTCGGGAAGTGATCGTAAATTTTCATTTTTTATCGTTCGTCCGGATCAGTAAGGGTATTCTTGAAACGGCGCTCTTTTTTGGTGCTGACCTTCAAGGGTTTAATTTTATTGGTTTTGCCTGATAATCCTTTTCATATTCGTCAAACTCCGGAGAGGGGTCTGCCAGCGCGATCTCGGCAAAAGCCGTTCGCACCTCCGCCCGGGTGCGCCAGGTCACCGTTGCAGAGGTAGCAGGGTCCTTAGTCGGCGTGAGCAAAATACGGTCGGGCCACCACTGCGGCTCGTAGCGGATTTGCAGATGCTCCGGAGGCAGGTTTTTCTCCGGAGGCTGCGCAAGGCTCACCAAGGATAGCATCGATACCCAAACAAGGAGGATTACCTTCTTCATCAGTCTTTTTGTTTTTGGCGATTTGCAAAGGTGGGAAGCCCCGGCCGTTTACGTTGGCAATGAGGTTGCACATACTGTCAGAGAGGTTACTCCTTACCCGGAATTAGGTAACATCTCCGGCATATTACCTTATTTTAGGTAATGAATACCCAGAGTTGACAGCGCCAGATTTTGCCTAACAGGCGGTATTGATCTCTTCCCGCCCATTTGCTAACTTTGCAATAGTCAATTTATTTAAATCTAGTCTAAATAAAAGCCATGAAGAAAGGTCTACTACTTTCCCTGTTTTTTTCTACCCTGTTCCAGCTCTCCGCGCAGTTCGTAGAAGTATCCTACGGGCCGGGTTATACACAACAAGTCTTCTATAACCTGAGCAGCCAAGAGGCTGCCAGCGTGGATGATGCCGCCTGGGATATCGCTTTCACCGCACAGGGGTTGCAGGACGCGGGTATCTTCTTGAACGAAGCTGCGGGTTCAGGCGAAAACGACAGTCCCCTGGAGCTTTACTTGTTACCGGATAAAGCGTATGATGAAGTAATCACGGAAGACCACCTCGGCGAGCGCCTCTATAACGATGAGCAAAGCTGGCAGTACGGTGCTTTCAACGCTATGCGCGCCACGGGTAACCCCTTCGACTACGGCTGGGGTGCTTACAATCCGGCTGCTATGGCGGTGGAGGCTAATCAGTTGTTTGCTCTCAGGCTCCGCAATGGCAGCTTTCGCAAACTCGAAATTTCCGCCCTGAATGGCACCACCTATGAGGTTCGCCACGCCGCATTCGACGGCAGCGGGGAAGTCAGCTTCAGTGTGGATAAATCGGACCATCAGGATACCGGCCTGGTGTTTTATTCTCTCACTGCTAACGAAGTGGCAGCTGGGGTTCCTGCCACAAGCGACTGGGACCTACTGTTTACCCGTTACACCACGCCATTGGACGACGGGCAAGGGGGTATGCTGGATTACCTGCTGACCGGAACTTTATCTGGTGCGGGCGTAGAGGTAGCGCAGGCAGACGGTATTGACCCCAGCACAGTTGAGTTTGATGCCTACGCTGACTCCCTGCAAACGGCACTTGATGTCATTGGCTACGACTGGAAGGATTTTGATCTGTCCACCTTTTCCTGGTCCCTGCCACTAGACCGGGTGTATTTTGTAAAAACGGCAGAAGGGGAAGTCTACAAGCTCTACTTTGTCGACTTTGAAGGCTCGAGTACTGGTGTAGCAGTATTCGAGCAGACGGACCTGGGCACCGTCAATGCTATTGAGGAATCGGCTATAGTCAGCGACTTTACTATTTTTCCCAACCCTGTACAGGATATTGCTACCGTCAGCCTGACCCTGGAGCAAACTACCCGGGCAAGGCTACAAATACACAGCACCGCCGGCCAGCGGGTATGGGCTGCCGAAGCACAGTTCCCAGCCGGTTTTCAGGTGAAAGAACTGGATCTGGGCCATCTGCCAGGCGGCACGTACTACCTGAGCATTCAGCCACAAGGCAGTCAGCCGGTCGGCATTCCTCTAATCATAGCGCCACAGTAAAATGAAAACAGCACCACTTCAGTACGCTATTCTTGCATTGCTGTGCGCCAGCCTTCTCGGCTGTCAACCGGAGCCGCAGGGCAAAGATAAAACGACGGAAAAACCCTCCTATGAGCGCCTCGTCTCCCTGTCCGGCAGCATTACCGAATTGCTGTTTGTGCTCGGGCAAGGCGACAAGATCGTAGGCGTAGACGTGACAAGTACTTACCCGGCGGAAAAAGTAGCCGAACTGCCCAAACTGGGCCACGTGCGGCAACTGAATGTGGAAGCCCTGCTTAGTTTGCAGCCCGACCTGGTACTGGCGGAGCGTACGGACGAGGCTTCCGATGCGCTGCAGCAGCTGGAAAAAGCGGGCATAAAATTGCTCTGGCTTGATGGCTCTTCTACACTCGGCAAACCTATGGCACAAGCTGCCAAAATTAGTGAGGCGCTGGGGCTGGAAAGCGAGCTAGAGCAGCTACGCCAGCGTTACGCCGCAGACCGGCAGCAGCTTGAACAGGCCCGGCAGTCAATAGAGGCCTCTCCTAGCGTCCTTTTCATTTACGCCCGCGGCAAGGGCAGCCTTATGGTTGCCGGGGAAAACACCGCCGCATCCGCTATGATCGAACTCGCAGGCGGGCAAAACGCCATCTCCTCCTTTGAGGGCTTCCGGGCGCTGTCCGCCGAGGGGCTGGTGCAAGCGCAGCCGGAAGTGCTGTTGTTGTTCGACAGCGGGCTGCAAAGCTTGGGCGGCGTAGAGGGCCTGCTGCAAGTCCCTGGCCTGGCACAAACACCGGCGGGGCAGCAGAGGCACATCATTGGTATGGACGGATTGTACCTGCTGGGCTTTACGCCCCGTGCTGCCCGGGCCGCTACGGAACTCAGCCGGCAATTACAGGCTATTACAGATTCCTACTCGCTAAATGAAGCCGTAAAATGATTCAGGCACTACCCAAATACCAAAGCTTGTCGCGGCTGCTCTCCGCGCCGGTACTATCAGCCCTGCTGCTACTGTCGGCCTTGTCAGCTCTGCTGATCGGTGCCTACAGCTTGCCCGCGCAGCAGGTCGGGCAGGTGATGGGCGAACAGCTTTTTGGTCTGGAAGCCGGCCTGCCGCAGACGCTAAGCTATTTAGTCTGGGACATCCGCCTGCCGCGTATCCTGCTCAGCGTTTTCGTAGGCGGGGGGCTGGCCATTGCCGGCGCGGCTATACAGGGGCTGTTCCGCAACCCGCTGGCCGATCCGGCGCTGATTGGCGTGACGAGCGGGGCTATGGTATTTGCGGTAGCAGGCATTTTGTTTTCTGCTACTGTGCTTGGTGCGCTCGGCAGCTGGCTGGGCTACGCAACAATCACGGTGATGGCGTTCACCGGCAGTTTGCTGACCACCTTTCTGGTGTATTGGCTGGCGAGCAGTAAGGGTTATACCTCCGTAGTGACGATGCTGCTGGCGGGCGTGGCGATTACAGCCCTGGGCGGTGCCCTCACCGGTCTGATGACCTACTTTTCGGATGAAGACGAGCTGCGCGACATCACTTTCTGGACGCTGGGCAGCCTGGGCGGCGCCAACTGGACGATGCTGGGGCTGATCGTGCCGCTGGTACTTGCTCCGGCTTTACTTCTCTGGCGGCAATCGAGCCAACTCGACCTGCTGCTGCTGGGTGAACGCGAGGCGGCATACACCGGCGTCAATACGCAACGCACTAAATGGATCGTCATCGGCTGCGCCGCCCTCATTGTAGGGGCCTGTGTGGCAGTAAGCGGCGTGATCGCCTTTGTAGCGCTGGTCGTACCGCATCTGGTGCGCCTGATACAGGGGCCGCGGCATCGTTCACTCCTACTTGGCTCTGCCTTACTCGGCGGTTTGTTGATGGTGTGGGCAGATACCGCTGCCCGCACCCTGATCGCGCCCGCGGAGTTGCCCATTGGCATACTCACAGCCTTGCTCGGCGCACCATTCTTTATCTGGCTACTGCTCAAAACCAAACGCAGCTTATGATTGAAGCTAAGAACATCGGTGTACGGAAGTCAGGCCGCTGGATTTTGCGGAAAGCAGGCGTACGCGTTCGTGCCGGCGAGCTGGTAGCTATCATCGGAGCAAATGGCGCGGGCAAATCGACCCTGCTTAAATCCGTGGCGGGTGAAATAGCACCGGAGGAAGGGGCGGTATCGGTGAATGCGAAAGCTTTAGCGCAATGGCCGGCCAGCAGCCTGGCTAAGGTGCGCGCTGTGCTGAGCCAATCCGTTCAGCTGCCATTTTCCATGCCGGTACTGGATCTGGTGGAAATGGGGCGCTATCCGTATCGGGGGCAGGAGCCGGCTTCCCGTACGCAAGCCATTGCCCGGCACTGCCTGCATCAGGTAGGCTTGCGCGGTTATGAAGCCCGGGACATCTGCACGCTCTCCGGCGGGGAGCAACAGCGGGCACAGCTGGCGCGAGTACTGGCGCAGGTCTACCGGGAAAAGCCGGCCGATGATCGTTTTCTGCTACTGGACGAGCCCACGGCCAGTCAGGATATTGCACAGCAACAACAACTGCTTAGCCTTTTGCGTAAGCTAGCTGATAATGAGCACATCGGCATCCTAACGATTTTGCACGACCTCAACCTGGCGATGCAGTATGCCGACCGGGTAGTCCTGCTGCGCGGCGGCCATTTGCTGAAAAGCGGCCCACCCGAAACGGTACTCACACCGGAACTGATTGCACAGGGGTTTGGCGTCAAAGCCCGGGTGGTGCACCCGCCCGGCGAAACGCATCCGCATATTCTGACTTGCCCTACGGCGGTCGATCTTTTTAAAAATGAAGAAACAGCTGTACCATGAAAAACAACAACGTCAATCCAGAACTACAGGCGCACTACGATGCGCTGAAATCAGAACAACCTAAGCTACGCATCCGCAATGCGGCCGAAGCACTGGGGGTCAGCGAGCTGGAATTGCTGGAACTCCAATTGGGCACAAATGCCGTACGCCTCAGCGGCGGCTGGCAGAGCTTGCTGCAGGAGGTGGAAAGCCTGGGGCATGTAATGGCGCTTACGCGCAATGAATATGTAGTGCACGAGCGCAAAGGCGTATACCACAACGTCTCCTTTATGCACGATGGTAAGATGGGCGTAGCGGTCAATCCGGACATCGACCTGCGGCTGTTTATGTGGGAGTGGGAATATGGCTACGCGGTGGAAGTACCAAGCCGCGGCAAAGTGCGGCACAGCCTGCAGTTTTTCAACGCCCGGGGCGAAGCCGTCCACAAAGTATACCTGACGAATAAGTCGGACAAAGCGGCCTACGATGCATTAGTCAACAAGTACCGGGCGGAAGACCAAAGTACGCCTGCAACCGTAGACCACAGCCCGCAAGCAGCGCCTACGGTGATCCCGGACTCGGAAATCGACGTGGCCGCTTTTCAGGAGGAATGGCGCAACTTGCAGGACACCCACGACTTCTTCCCACTGCTGAAAAAGTATGAGCTGCAACGGACACAGGCCCTGCGCCTGGCGCCGGAAGGCTTTACCCAAAAGGTGCCCAACGAAACAGTGGTTAAAGTGCTGGAAGCCGCTGCTAAAAACGAAGTGCCGATCATGGTCTTCGCCAATAGCCCCGGCTGCATTCAAATCCACACCGGCCCGGTGAAAAAGCTGTTCCCGATGGACAAGTGGTTCAATGTGATGGACCCGGACTTCAACCTGCACCTCAACCTCGAGGGTATCGCAGAGAGCTGGGTGGTGAAAAAGCCGACCAAGGACGGCCTGGTGACCGGCCTGGAAGTGTACGATGCGCAGGGCGAATTGATTGTCTATCTCTTTGGCAAGCGCAAGCCCGGTATTCCGGAGCTGGAAAGCTGGCGCAAGATTATCGATGAAAAGTGCGACTCTGCTGGAGTCGAAGCCACTGTTTAAGTTTGAGTTACTAATGTACGACCCCAATGGGGTCGACTATTCGTAAAAACAGCTTTCATCTTTTAATTGACGCCGTAGGTGTCACACTTACCTGAAGAAAAGAAGAGCAAATGGATAATATTCGATGGTCAAGCAATCGCAAAGTAACCTACAAGAGCACATGAGGACGAAATTTTTTGTTTGTTGTTTCTTCATTACGATTGGTACTTGCACCCCGCTGCATAGCCAAGCTTCGCTGCCACCCGATTCATCGCTTTGGGCGCTGCAGTTGCATGATGTAATCGTGACGGCGCAGTACGCGCCCACCGATAGCCGCAATGCCGTGCATGATGTGATCACCATACGGGAGGAAGTGATTGAGCAGCGGGGCGCTACCAATTTGGAACAGCTGCTGCAGCAGGAAGCCAACATCCGCATCCGGCAGGATATGGTATTGGGCAGCAGCATGAGCCTGCTGGGCATCGACGGGCAGAACGTCAAAATCATGGTGGACGGCGTACCCGTGATCGGCCGGCAGGATGGCAATATCGACCTCAGCCAGCTCAACCTCAACAATATCGAGCGGGTAGAGATCGTAGAAGGGCCGATGTCGGTCAGCTACGGTACGGATGCACTGGGCGGCGTCATCAACCTCATCACCAAAAAATCGCAGCTCGACCGCTACGATCTCAACCTGACGAGTCAGGTGGAAGCCCGGGGCGAAAACCGCTACGCTGCCGCCTTTGGTGCCCGCCTGACCGATGACATCACTTTGCGCCTCAACGGGGGCTACGATGTATTCGGGGGCTTCAGCGAAAACGACAGCCTGCGGTCTGTGCTTTGGAACCCAAAAGAGCAGTGGTTTGCAGATGCTTATCTCGGCTACCGGCTGGACGACAAGCGCAAGCTGTTCTACACCGGCAGCTTCTTTGATGAAGAAGTACAAAATATCGGCAACATCCGCCGCCCGCAGTTCAAGCCGTACGCCTTTGACGACTTCTACCTCACCCGGCGCGTCAACCACAGCCTGGCGTACGAGGGGCAGATTGGCAAAAACTACTATCTGCAAGCCACCACTGGCTACAACCGTTTCCGCCGTTACAAGCGCACCCTGCGCAACAACTTTGAAGAAAACGAGCAGCTCGAAGTGCCCGGACAGCAGGATACCTCCCGCTTCTCCGGCGCCATGCTCCGCGCCACCTTTGCCAGTCAGTACACCGACAGCCCGCTGAACTTTCAGGTGGGCGTGGACCTGCGCTACGATGACGCCACGGGCAAGCGTATACAAGACACGCTGAGCAGCCAAGAGAATTTCTCGCAGATCGGCGATTACGCGGCATTCGGCAGCCTGCGCTATCAGCCGTGGGAAGCGCTGACCGCCGAGGCCGGGCTGCGCTACGCTTACAATACCCGCTACGAAGCTCCGCTTGTGCCTTCCTTCCACCTCAAGTACCGCCTGAATGAGCAATGGGCGGTGCGCGGTTCCTATAGTCAGGGCTTCCGCAGCCCGGATTTGAAAGAGCTGTTCTTTGAATTCATCGACATCAATCACTTCATCCTCGGCAACCCGAATTTGCGGGCAGAGCGTTCGGACAACCTACAGCTCGGCCTGTTTTACGAGCAGCTCGGTGAGGATTGGCGCTTCAAGGGCAAAATCAAAGGCTTCTACAACGATATCCGTGATAAAATCGGGCTATTTGAGTACATCGAGACCGATGAGGGCCTCGCCCCGGCGATTGACACCTCTACCCTACGCTTCGCCTACTTCAATCAGGCCGTGTACAAAACACAGGGCGTCAACTTCTCGCTCAGCTACACTACGCCCCGGCTGGAGCTAAGCGCTAATGCCTCCACCATCGGCTACTACAATCCGGCGAGCGAGGACTTCCCGGAACTTGATGAATTTACTTACGCCATGGAGTACAGCGGCAGCGCCACCTACCGCTGGCTGAAGGCGGGGCTAAGTGCCTCCCTCTTTGTGCGCGTCAATGACCGGCAGGTCAATTTCTTCCCCACCACGGATGTGGAGGGCAATACCATCGCCGGGCAGCGCCTACAGAATGGCTTTACAATGGCGGACTTTACCCTGACCAAATCGCTGTGGAAAGAGCGCATCGGCCTGACGCTGGGTGCCCGCAACCTGCTAGATGTGCGCCGGGCGAATATTCAGGGCGCGGCAAACGGCGGCGCGCACAGCGGGGGTATGGGCAGCGCGCCGGTGAGCCCGGGCCGGAATGTGTTTGTGCGGGTGATGGTGGATTTGGGGTGGTGAGCGCAAAAGGGTAGATGGCTGCATTTTTTTGGTTCTCTGACAATTTTTGCGGACTTAAAGCCAGGCTAAAGCCGAAAGCACAACTTCTATCGGCGTTTTAGCTTCCGACTTTAGCCTGCCCCGCAAAAATTGTTAGAGAAGGATTTTTTTAAAACAACCAAGCAAGACATGAAATGCAAGCCGGAAATACTAATGGTGAATGACCTAATGAGTGTGGGGCAATGCATACATTGTAAACGCGTAGGGGTGCATTTTCAAAACCTCTTGGCAGGGTTCAACCACAGGGATTTTCTGACGTGGGCCAATTGGGTGGGCCAGCTTGACTTCCGGCCGAATGCAACCCTTTTTCACGACGGGCAGTTCCGGATCATCTTGAATACTTGCCACAGTGATCTGCAATTCACCTTCACAGAGAGCGAGTTCCATGCTTTCAAAGACGGCATTTCGGAAGCCTTGCTGCAACTGCGGGCGCAGGAGTTGATGGGCGGGGGGTGAAGTAAGGCTAAACATGCGACCTCATTATGATCGGAGTATCATATTCATTAAACCAACCAGTTAGCAATTCCAAGCTGCTGAAGCGTGAGTTTGGGGAGCGGGAGTTTTAACCCCTTTACTTTTTCCCGCAGCAGTGCTTATACTTTCGCCCGCTTTGGCAGGGGCATGGCTCATTGCGGCCTACTTTGGATTTGCCTTTTTTGGCAGGCTGGGCGGGGGGTGTCAAAGGGTTATCTACAGGTTTTTCTTCGGTGTGCGCATCATCAGACTGCATTAGCAATTCCATCATTTTCTGAGCATACGGATCCTGAGCCATCTTTTCCAGCTCCAATTTGTCTTCCTGGCTGGGCTGCCGGATTTTTTTACGCTCATAATACGAACCATCATAAGCCTCGGAGATATTTTTTGGCAACGGATCGAGGTCAGACTCATCGCGGGGTGCATTGAATAAATCGATAATTTCCGCCCATTCGCCAACCACATCTTTCGACACGGCCCCTTCCTGATAGAGCGTTTCTATAACTGGCAATAGCTCCTTTAAGCTGAGTTCGCCGGCCGATGCTGTCATCCAGGCTATAAGGTCAGAATCAATGAGCCCTTTATCGGCTAAGTTAAGCTTATAGTGCTCGAAGATGCTGCCAAACCAATCGCTCACTTCCGGCAATCGCTGCATATTGTGCCAGGCTATTTGAGCGACGGTAGCGTTCACCATAAGTTTGGAATAGGGCGGAACATACCTTTCCTTCATAAAATGCTGCAATTGGGGCAGCTGGCCAGAGGCGATGCGGAAAAGGCAAGGGAAAACGAAAAACTCTGCTGTTTCTCCGAACCAAAAATCCAGAAAATCTTCCTCCTGGCGCAAAACATCAAGCACGACCGGCAGGCAGTCTTCGTCGCCCAATATCCCCAGGAAATGAAAGGCGTGGGCCATAAAACTGACTTGATCCTCTTGCCACTCCTTCCAGCTTCTGCTTTGCCGCTCAAAATAGCGGTAACGCCGCAGGCCATCTTCCAGCATCCGTTTCAGATCCTGCACTAGTGTAGCTTGCGGGAGGGCAGCTATGGCGCTCCTGTTTGCCTTGGGTAAGTCTTCCAGCCCATAGCGGTAAAAAGCCTCCATTTCGGGGTGGTGAAATACCGGGGTTTCCTTTACCTGCGGATAAGGGGCAGTAACGCGGGTTTTCGCTTTGCGCTTGTTACGCTGCGCCTGCTTCATCTTTTGCATGTTTACCATCATCTTTTTGCCCAAGATGTACTCGGTAACGCGTTCCGTGATGGAATGCTCAGGGTCTATTTCCAAAAGGATGCCATGCCGCTCTTCCGCTCCTTCAATATCTCCTTCCTCAAGCAACAACAGGACAGCAGACTGGTAATAATTCATCACTTCGCTAACATGGAAGACTTTGCGTTCAGGGTACAAATCCTGAAGCAGCAAGCGCTCGCCCATCAAACGCCGTGCGGCAGCCGTATCTTTTTTTTGCTGTACCAACTGGTTCGATTCATTGGTAATCCCAAACAGGTAGTTGGGGTGATTTTTGCGAAGCTCACGGAGCAGGCGCCTAGCTTTACGGCGCTTGCCACACATCATATACAGCGTGTAGAGGTGGTTTTGGGCCCACGGTAAATGCGGGCACGTCCTTGCGAGTTCTTCCAATGGCTTGATCGCCTTCGGGTTGCCCGCTAAGACCTCCGGATAGAGGGCATTCATCAATTCTGCCTCTTCTTCGGTGACACTAGCATCTTCCATGGCATCGTGCTCTACGGCGTAAGGAATGAGGGGGTGGTTGTAGGTGAAGCGGGTCTTGTATCTTGGCATAGCATATGGGTTATATATTCGGGCTCAAAGTTACAAAACGAGTACCGATAAGCAGACTCGGATCTTTACAATTAGGCTTCTTCCCCCTTTTTGGCTCGAAAGTCATTTTACAATGTGTTCTTTTGGATTGAATACACTCTATCTATCTCAGAACGAGAATAAGAAGACATATCATAGCATTCCTGCCACCGAAATTTCCGTACACTAAGAGCATGTTTGGAGCACAAATTTTGTTTTCACCTCATTCTGTTTAAAATAATTTGGCTATTCGCTAACAAAATCCAAGCAGCAGAACTTTCTACTGTTTTCTCATAGTCTCTTGACAGTCGGCGGAAAAAGTTCAACCACCCAAAACTCCTTTCAACCACCCATCTAATTTTCACAGGCACAAACCCTTTTTGGCTTGGAGGGCGAGAAGTGATTTCCACTTCGGCTGCAAAACCTTCTCTTATAAATTCTTCGAACTTACCTTTGTAGGAACCGTCGGCAAAAGCCTTTTTCATCCTTTTTAAAGAACCACCATTTTGCTTAAATAGCCCTACAGCCACCGTACCATCGTGGACATTTGCTGAAGTCACTACTACACCTATAATCAAGCCCATTGTGTCGGTTATGATATGGCGCTTACGGCCTTTTATCTTTTTACCCCCGTCAACCCCTATCTCTACACTGGAAAAAGGGGCTGCCTTAACGCTCTGGCTGTCCGTACACACGGCTGAGGGCGTATCTTCTCTCTCTTCACTGTACCGCTCCATCTCGTTGAGCCTCTGGTTCATTTTTACAAAACGCCCATCTGCCTTCCATTTTCTGAAATGGTGATAAACAGCGTTCCAAGGGGGGTATTTGCTGTCCAAGTTCCGCCATTGGGTCCCTGAGCGCAGGATAAGCAAAATAGCGTTCAGTATATCCCTCAAATCATGGTCGCAAATTTCTTGCTCGGGAAATAAATCTTCAATAACTTCCCACTGGAAGTCGGTCAATTCTTCGAATTGTTCTGCCATAACTTGGTGCTTTGTTATATGTTCCCAAGTTAAGCACCGACTTCCTTTTTTTCACGATTTTCGAATGGTTAGGCCTCCAAACACGCTCTTATGAAATCCATAACAACGATTTTGCTGCGGCTTTTGGCTCTGTCAGCCTCAATAGCGGCAATTCTGTCAACCGTGTTTTCCGAAATAAATTTGATGGTAACTTTGTGGGGCTTTACAGTGCAGAAGATTATGAAGGCATTAACTTCTATGAAAATTGCTTCGATACATGGCCTGCCGCCATCGCCCTCCGAGGTGCAGCGGCAAATAGCCTCTATTATTTTGGGGTTTGAGCAGGGGGCTTTTCTTCCAAAACTGCAAATAAAAGCCCGGGGGCGCAAAAAAGGGGATATCCAGGACAAGAGAAAACGCCACAAGGCCGTGTGGAAGGGTAAAAAAGCAAAGAAAAAGCAGGCCTGAACGGCTCTTTTTATAACCAGGCGGGCGGCAGAGGGCGGGGAAAAAATTCCCCTGAACGCCGCATGTCCAAAGTCTAAACGGAATTTCACCACAAAAAAATCAGACATGCGTTTTATACTTCTTTTCAGCTTGCTTCTTTTGTCCTATGATTCTACCGCGCAAAATCCTCCGGCGTTAGAGGGGGCTTCAATCGAAGAAAGGAAAAATAAATTGAACGGTCGGACCTTCATCGTGCTTGTCAAGGGTGGGCAAGAAATCGATACCATATTTAGTACAGTACCAGGGGCATTGGTTGAATCTTATTACATTGAATCAGACGAGGTGGTTTCGTTTATACTGAATCAATCTTTTGGGAGAAAGTATTGGCGCTTTAAACTTTTCGATGGTATGTGGCGCTTTGTAGATTTAGCTTATGTACCTTCCTTCATCCCCAAGGGTATGCCCAATGTGAGTTTCAATAAATCTGGGAATAAAAGGGTCAGGTTGAACCCTAACGAATCTTTTGAAATCGTAAAAGACAGTATCATCATACTGACTTCCGACGAACATCCAGATGGGAAGGTAATTGACTTGGAGCAGCTCCGGAAGCAATATCGTGACTTCTGTATAGACAACGGCATTAGTAAGGATTATCTTCAAAAATACAAATATTGAGACCAGTAACTTCAGCAGCGCTTTGTTAAATTCTTTTTCACTAAACATTACCTCTATGCTTTCTTGTAAATGCACCCAATGGCCCCGGACATTATTTTTGGGCTTAATCTTAGTAGGTTTGATTTTTCATACACAAATCATATGATCGTAAAGCTGATTGGAAAAATACCAAATTCCTATTCGGTAAGCCTGCACAGCGTGCTTGGCCGTCAAGTTCAATCTCAGAACAGCGTATCTGATCAAAAATCCGAGTTTACGATCAACATGCAAAGTTTTCCGAAAGGCATTTACTATCTTAATGTCACTAGCGACACCGGAACTACGGTTACCAAAAAAGTGATAAAGCAATAGTCCGAATGACTGTATTGCCAAAACCTAATGAACCCATTTTCAATACGTCTCAAGTGTACGACGTATACAAGAACGAGCCGGACCGGCAAATCTGGGGGTACGAACAACGGTTTTTTTTATCATCAGATGTTGATGCTATCTTGTGGACCTGGAAGATGGAGCCAAAATGAGCTTGTTTTCGGCAGCTCCCGCTGCCCCAAGGATGGGCTTCTTCCTGCGCTGCGGTCTTGGGTGGCGGAGCACCTTGCTGACTTTGATTTTGAGCAGCTGGCGCGCGATGTGGCCCCCTTTTTGTTCCGAGCGGAAAGCCTGGATATGATGTGTGGCTTTCCTGGTTTTTGGGGGCGGGTGGGGTTGTAAACAACACTTCAGACAGATGACGCCCAGGTAAAATATTTCTTACAAATTGATGGGTGCGTTCATCAACTTGTAAGAAATAGGATAAATGCTTATTTTTGAGCATGATAAAACGTCACATTGAGCCAGCAATCTCAGCATTAGTCGGAAAATTTCCTGTTTTGACCATTACGGGACCCCGGCAGAGCGGTAAAACAACGCTGACCAGAAATCTATTCGGTAATTTACCTTACTTTTCGTTAGAAAGCCCGGACGTATATGAAAGAATCAGGCGTGACCCCAGGGCGCTTTTTGCCACCTACGGGCACCGAATGGTATTAGATGAAGTACAACGGCTCCCGCAATTACTGTCATATATTCAAGGTATCGTGGATGAGCATCCCGAAGCCTTATTTGTATTAAGCGGTTCACACAACATGCTCATGATGGAAGGGGTTAGCCAAACGCTGGCCGGGCGTACGGCTATTTTTTACCTGCATCCGCTCAGCTATGCAGAATTAGAGCCACATCTCCCGGCGGATATATCGGCAAACCGTTTATGCTGGCAAGGGGGTTACCCTAGGATATACGATAAATCCATCCCTCCGCCCGCCTTTTACCAATCCTATCTGGCCACTTACGTGGAGCGCGATGTACGCCAAGTCAAGAATATCAGCAATTTGGATGCCTTCACTCGTTTTGTTAGTATTTGTGCTGGCTTTATTGGGCAGACCATCAATAAATCTACGCTGGCCTCTGCTGCAGGTATTGACCGCCAAACAGCCGACGCCTGGCTGTCCGTGCTCCGAACTTCTCATATTGTGTACACCGTGCAGCCTTATTTCCGCAATTTTAAAAAACGCCTCGTAAAATCTTCTAAACTTTATTTCCGCGATACGGGCCTGGCATGTGCGCTTTTGGGGATCAATACGTCCGAGCAGTTGCTTACCTACTACCAACGAGGAGCTATTTTCGAGAATTTCATCTTCAATGAAGTGAGCAAATCATTTTACAACAGCGGATTAACCCCTCCGGTATTTTTTTGGAGAGACAATTCCCAACACGAAATTGACCTCTTGCTGAATGTTGGAGGGCAGTTGCAACCTATTGAAATCAAAAGTGGGACGACTTACCGGAATGATTTTTTCAAGCAATTGGACTGGTTCAGCAAGGTCGTCAATGTCCCTCTTTTTCAACCTACTGTCATTTATGGCGGCGAAGATAATCAGCCTGTTGGAGATCATTTCTTAATGAGTTGGCGAGCGGTAGCCAACTTGGTTGCTTAATCTTCTTACCCTTACTTGACTATCTGCCCGACACCTCCTATATTCATATTTATGGCAAAGCAAAAAGCACAACATACCGGCATGCACCCCACCCTTGAGCACCCCAGGTACTTCCCTGACCTGCACGCCTCATTGTGCGTAGATATCCGATATTGGCTAGCACCCCGCCTGCCAGAGCGCTACTCCATTTCGGTAGAACGCGGGCTATCCACAACGGATGCATCCGGCGCATCAAAGCAATACCGGCCAGATGCCAGGATTGACCGCGCCGAAGCGCCGGATACCCACTACGCTGATGCCATAGTCGTGCAGCCGCCTTCCTTTACCGTAGCTATTCCGAACCAGCCGCAGCGCTATGTCGCCATCCGGGACGGGGAGGAGCGTTTGGTCACCACAATCGAAGTGCTTTCTCCCGCTAACAAATCGGGGGATGGCTATGAAGATTTCCGCCGAAAGCAGGAGCAGCTTGCCCAAAAAGGGATTCACTTGGTAGAGATTGATTTGCTAAAGCAAGGCAAGCGCCGCTGGCGAGACGAGCGGGTCGACCAAGCCGATTATGTGATGACCGTGCAGCGCGCCGGGAGCAGCCTCGCTAACGTCTGGGCAGCCGCGCTGGGGGAAGCGCTGCCTGCTATCCCCATCCCTTTGCTTGACCCGGATGCGGAGGTGCCGCTGCCATTGGAGCTTATTATGCAGGCGTATTTGGAGAAGAGTGGGCTTGGAGAGCGGTTGGGGTAGTAAGAGCATGTTGGGACTTTAGTAATCGGTCTGCCCGTACGGGTCCGGTTTTCGGGTCTCGTCTAACCAAAAAATTGCTAGTTTTCGACTAGAAGACCAAAATCCCAACATGCTCTAAATCGGCCTGCTTTTTTTCGCCTCAAATTGAAACAGGATAGTAAATATTTGGATTTCTGCGGGGGGGCTTACCCCTGGATAAGCCCTACAAGTACCGCAATTGTCATACCAGAAATGGTCGTAAATTCATAGCCATGTAATTTAAGACTCCAAATTTGCATAATTTTTGCTATATTTGTACCGCACTGCTTTTTTGTAAATTTTTCTACAAATTTGGAGTTTGGACACACTGATTCCCAGGCGGCTTACGTCTCATTTAAATGCAATAAGTAAGATGTTCCCCGTGATTAGCCTCACGGGGCCACGACAGGCCGGAAAGACCACCTTGCTAAAGGCTTTATATCCTAAATATCGTTACGTATCGTTGGAGAACCCCGATATTAGGCAATCTGCCAAACGTAGTCCGAATGATTTTTTAGCGGAATACGATGACTTAGTCATTTTCGACGAAGCGCAACGCTGGCCAGACTTATTTGCCTACCTGCAAACGATCATCGACCAAGACCGGCGCCCCGGCCGATTTATCCTTTCCGGCTCGCAAAATTTTTTGCTGCGGAAGAATATATCCCAGTCGTTAGCGGGCAGAGTGGGGGTTGTACGTTTGTTGCCACTTGACAATGAAGAACTCCAAGCGGCTGGATTGTCAACTGAAGAGGTGAGTGAAGCGATTTTGCGGGGTGGATATCCTGACTTGGTAAATCGCGGATTAGATACGGAGCCTTTTTTTAGCAGCTATTTAGCAAGCTATGTGGAGCGTGATGTAGCTGAACTAATCAATTGGTCCAACCTAGACACTTTCCAGCGTTTTTTGCGCATCGTAGCGACTTGTGCCGGGCAGACAGCTAATTACAGTAAAATGGCTAATGCCACTGGGGTCAACCTTAAGACCATTCAGGCTTGGCTGGGTATTTTGGAGCAGAGCTATATAATCTTCCGATTGCCTGCTTTTTTTAGAAACTTTGGCAAACGTCTGATCAAAAGCCCTAAAATCTACTTCTACGATACAGGTTTACTTTGCTACCTGCTGGAAATATTTGATACAGAGGAATACCTCTTGAATCAAAACCGTGGGGCCATCTTTGAGAACTTCGTCATTGCCGATGCACACAAATCATTTTTGCACCAAGGGCATACCCCCAATTTTTACTATTATCGTGACAATGAACAGCGTGAAGTGGATTTGCTCCACGAGCGTAGCGACGAAGCTCGTTTGTACGAAATCAAGGCGGCTACCCGCTTCCGACCGGAGATGACCAAACCCTTGGAGAAAGTAGCCAGTTACTGGGATAGGCCGACCAGGACTACTTTGATCTATCAAGGCGAGGAGGAACGCTTAGCAGGTAAGACGATGCTGCGCAATTGGCAGGATTTGAAATGGCGGCGAAAAGGCTGATAACATGCGTTATACAAGAAGCTATACGCCCACTTCCCGTCCTACTTGACTGTCTGCCCCACACCCCCTATGTTTATGGTTATGGCAAAACACAAAGCACAACATACCGGCATGCACCCCGCCCTTGAGCAGCCCAGGTACTTCCCGGATCTGCATGCGTCGCTTAACGTATACATCCGTGATTGGCTAGCACCCCGCCTGCCAGAGCGCTACTCCATTTCGGTGGAACGCGGGCTATCCACGGCGGATGCATCCGGCGCATCAAAGCAGTACCGGCCGGATACAAGGATCGACCGCGCCGAAGCGCCAGATACGCCCTACGCGGATGCCATAGCCGTGCAGCCGCCCTCCTTTACGGTGGCTATTCCGAACCAGCCGCAGCGCTATGTCGCCATCCGGGACGGAGAGGAGCGCTTGGTCACCACAATCGAAGTACTTTCTCCGGCCAACAAAACGGGAGATGGCTACGAGGATTTCCGCCGGAAGCAAGAGCTGCTTGCTGAAAAGGGCGTCCATCTGGTGGAAATCGATCTGCTTACACAAGGCAAACGCCGCTGGCGCGACGGGCGGGTCGACCAAGCCGATTATGTGATGACGGTGCAGCGCGCCGGGAGCAGCCTCGCTAACGTCTGGGTAGCAGCACTGGGGGAAGCGTTGCCTGCCATCCCCGTCCCTTTGCTTGCTCCGGATGCGGAGGTGCCGCTGCCTTTGGAGCTTATTATGCGGGAGTATCTGGAGAAGAGTGGGCTGGCAAAGCGGCTGGAGTAGTACCTGCAATATCACTTATCTAATGGCGATTAAGCGAAACCGAATACTTTACCTTTTCCTTGTTCGGCGTAGATTCTACCCACGTCGCAGCACCATCAAAATCGCGTTGTGTGTATCTTGCTGAAAAACCAATAACAACAGATCTTGCGAACTGGGAAATACAGCAGTGCTTCGAATTACAAAGAAGAATATGGCTTGATCGAGGCAACCTTGTTGAATGCAATGTATAAATGGTAACTTGTTTTAGATAAAATGTACTTGCAGTATGACGTAGGCATAGCCTACGCCTAACAGGGCGTAGCGACGAAGCTCGTTTATACGAAATCAAGGCGGCTACACGCTTCCGTCCGGAGATGACCAAACCATTGGAGAAAGTAGCCAGTTACTGGGATAGGCCGACCAGGACTACTTTGATCTATCAAGGCGAAGAGGAACGCTTAGCCGGTAAAACGATGCTGCGCAATTGGCAGGATTTGAAATGGCGGCGAAAAGGCTGATCGTATATGCCTTATGCAAGAAGTTAGCAAGCATTTGAAAACAATATAGTCCAACAACTTAAGATTTGTGAAATTATGGCGCAGCTATTTTTTCAGCTCGCAAGGCGAAAAACGTAGGCGATGCCTAAGCATCGGCGAGGCTTTTTAACGCAGCGAGGTGGAAAAAGAGCAAGTCAGAAATCACAAATTTTGGGTTGGCGGACTATAAACTCGATATAAAAGAGTTAGAATCATAAAAACAACAATTATGAAGAAGATCACAAAATCAATTTTAGGCGTTTTTGCGGGAATTACTATTCTCTTTGCAACGACTGCATTTGTCATTAATGACCCGCAAGCTGACTTTACGAAACAAAATGTTAACTTGGAAGACCAAATCAGACTATCCGAAATTACAACTGAAAATTTAGAAAAAGGAACTTTTAAAAGTTCATTGAAATTGAAACAGAATAATTTTGATAGTCCAACCAAAGAGTTTTACGGACAAGAAATAATCATTACTGATAATCCACAAGTTGACAGAATTTTAATTGGTGTTACTAATAACTTAATTTCAAGGATCGAAATTTGGAATCAAAACGACCTTGTTGAGACAAAAGAACTTGGGTTTATGAACAAAATGACTTGGGGAGAAACTCAAACAATGTCGATTGATTTTTACGACCAGACAAATGAGAGATACAATGGAAAAAGCAAGATTTTAATGCGCTTTTATGGTGGAACAGGTTTTTTTGGCGACATCGGCACAATCAATTTTAATTTGACTGAGTACGGAGATTTAAGTGGAAATAAATCAATTGGAGTATTTGCTAAATCGATTAACTCAAGCTCTTTAAATGAACCTGAATTTTCCGACTTAAAAATTTGGAAGAATTATAAAAGTTTCGACTGAGAATCAAAGAACCGAAAAACGCTTTCTAACAGCGCATAACAAAAATGGCGAGATTTGTGCTGAAACGAGAAGTTTGTATATTTTTATAAACTTAAAATCTTAACCGAAAAGAAAGTGCATTTTAAGTCGCCACTCATGTTATGCGCGAACCGCTATCCGCCCACTTCCCTTCCTACTTGACTATCTGCCCCACACCCCCTATATTTATGTTTATGGCAAAACACAAAGCACAACATGCCGGCATGCACCCTACCCTCGAGCAGCCCAGGTACTTCCCTGACCTGCATGCGTCGCTTAACGTATACATCCGTGATTGGCTAGCACCCCGCCTGCCAGAGCGCTACTCCATTTCGGTGGAACGCGGGCTATCCACAACGGATGCATCCGGTGCATCAAAGCAGTACCGGCCAGATGCCAGGATTGACCGCGCCGAAGCGCCGGATACGCACTACGCTGATGCCATAGCCGTGCAGCCGCCATCCTTTACGGTCGATATTCCGAACCAGCCCCAGCGTTATGCCGCCATCCGGGACGGGGAGGAGCGTTTGGTCACCACAATTGAAGTGCTTTCTCCCGCCAACAAAACGGGCGATGGCTACGAAGACTTCCGCCGCAAGCAGGAGCAACTTGCCGAAAAGGACGTTCACTTGGTAGAGATCGATTTGCTAAAGCAAGGCAAGCGCCGCTGGCGCGACGGGCGGGTCGACCAAGCCGATTATGTGATGACGGTGCTGCGCAATGGGAGCAGCCTCGCTAACGTCTGGGTAACAGCACTGGGGGAAGCGTTGCCTACCATCCCCGTCCCTTTGCTTGCTCCGGATGCGGAGGTGCCGCTGCCTTTGGAGCTTATTATGCGGGAGTATCTGGAGAAGAGTGGGCTGGCAAAGCGGCTGGAGTAGTACCTGCAATATCACTTATCTAATGGCGATTAAGCGAAACCGAATACTTTACCTTTTCCTTGTTCGGCGTAGGTTCTACCCACGTCGCAGCACCATCAAAATCGCGTTGTGTGTATCTTGCTGAAAACCAAGTTCATTTCAGTACTTCCCGTAAAAACCAGTCTAAGCTGCCGGCTTCAGCTCCTTTATGCGGATAGGTTTCGCTGCCAGGGGTAATAATGAAGCCACGATCAGCCTGAATGTCCTCCAAACTATAGTAGAAGCCTTTGCTTACCTTAGGAGCGTTTGAAAATTTGATTTCAACACCCCACCGCTTACCGTCTGGGCGGAGTATCAGTAAGTCGATCTCTGCCCCGGAACGCGTTCGGTAAAAGAAAAAGTCAGAAAACTCCGGGCTTTCCCGAATAATTTGTTCAATAACGAAAACCTCCCATGAGTTTCCGACAGCAGGGTGGCTCAGTAACTGCTCATAATCATATATTCGGAGCAAGTGGTGCAGCAACCCGGTATCACGCAGGTATATTTTCGGAGCTTTTACCAGCTGCTTTTTTAAATTGACGTGAAAGGGAGGGAGTTGACGGGTCAAGAAGCTTCCATTCAATATTTCGAGGTATTTTGCAACCGTTGGGCTAGTAACCCCCAAGGATTTGCCTAAGTTGCTGGCATTTAGCAGATCTCCATTCAGATGAGCAAGCATAGTAATTAGCCGCCGCATAGTTGAGGTCGGCAAAGTATACCCTAGTCTTGACAAATCACGCTGAATAAAGGTTTCTACAAAATCGTCCAGCCATTTACGGCTAATCCGTTCATGCCTGGCGAGCAATGCTTCCGGAAACCCCCCGTATAGCCAATGTTGCCTCATGTTAATTGTTGTAGACACTTCGCTTCTGGAAAATGGGAATAACTCATAATATGTAATGCGTCCCGCCAGCGTTTCGGTTACTTGCCGCACGATATGTGGTGCAGCAGACCCCAAAAGTATAAAACGCCCAGCTTCCCGTTTTCGGTCGATCAAAGCGCGAAGCAGAGCAAATAGCTCAGGCATTAGTTGCACCTCATCGATAATTACGCATTTGTCTTCGTGCCCAATCAGGTAAGACTCTGCATCTTCGAGTTTTTTCCGGTCTGAGGTCAATTCTAAATCCAGATAAATGGTCGGCTTTTCCACTTGGCCAGCAATATACTTCACAAGCGTGGTCTTCCCTACCTGTCGAGGGCCAATGATGCCTACTACAGGTGACCAAGTCAGACTTTCCAATACTTTTTGAGATATACTTCTGTAGATCATGAATTAATAACCTGCTAAATTTAAAATTTGTTTTTAAATTTAGCAGGTTATAGCATGTGGAAAATATTCGATGGCCAGGTTCTCTTGCAAGTTTCGGCTCAGTACATAGCAATGTTACTCAATACTCCAAATTTGCATACTTTTCACTATATTTGTAGCGCACTGCGTTTTTGTAAATTTTTCTGCAAATTTAGAGTTTGGACACACTGATTCCCAGACGGCTGACATCTCATTTGACTGCAATAAGTAAGATGTTCCCTGTGGTCAGCCTCACAGGGCCCCGGCAGGCAGGCAAGACTACCTTGCTGAAGGATTTATATCCTAAGTATTGCTGGAGAACCCTGATATCCGACAACAGTTGCAAGCCGATCCCAAGGCCCCATTTCGTCAGTATGACCATCGATTGATCCTGGACGAGGTGCAGCGCCGACTGGTGCTATGCCTTTATGCTTTACAGGTGTCCTTTTCTTCGATTTCCTGTACCCCTTTATCGATCTTCATACAATAAATGGAATCAACCTCTTTGTTTTCTTTCGATATTCTTGGTAAACCTCACCAAACTCCTCAACCATCATTTCCTCCTCTTTGCCCACCCGAAGAAAATACAAAAGCCCAAAGCTGACTAAGCCTGACAGCACAGCAATATAATTATTTAATAATAGTAACCCGCTTGGTGAGCGCACTGTCAGCTGTAGATAAACGAATGAGGTAGAATCCAGCCTCCTGTGGGACCCAGAGGACTTGGTGCGCGCCAGTACCCAGAGCCATATTTGCAGCAAGGGTGGTAACTGCTTTACCGGAAATATCAAATACTTCAACTGTTACAGTACTCTTTTTTTTAAGCATAAAGTCAACGTAAACAAAATCGGTTGCTGGATTAGGGTATGTAAAGACCTGACCGTCCAGCTTGTTGGATTCATTTACGCTTACTAAGGTTCTGCTTTCGACAGTAATATTATCCAGGAAGAGGTTGTTGCCCCTGCCGAAATCCGTTTGTTGTGCGGAGAACCGAACATTCAGTTCGGGAGCGCCATCGTAGGCGCTGATATCAATCGTGTCTGATTCCCAATCATCACCGCCTGCAATGAAGGGTGGATTCTGAGCAGGTGCAGTGGCAAAACTTGCGCCCCCCTCATCATATACGGTGGCCCAAGTTGCCCCGCAATCTTCAGAAATAGAAACAATCAGGCGGTCATTAGTCTCAAACCCTAGAGACCGGGCGAAAGCATAATCAAAAGTGATCATGGCATCAGTCATATTGGTAAGGTCAAGCTTATCGAAAACCAGGTGAGACTGCTCACCGGGATTATTCCAGCTCCAAAAATCGACAAAAATAGCTTTATTGGATTCACCATAGGCACCTATCTGTCCGCCTTGTTGGAAAAAGCTGGCATTAACTACCCCCATTAGGTTAGGGGCGCTAGCTTC
>CAZNSK010000043.1:0-39181 GCA_964575505.1 uncultured Phaeodactylibacter sp. | reverse complement strand
AATGAGACTGTTTTAAAATTTAAAGTAGTTTTTCGCATTGTGGTAGCAAATGTCCGACACGATTTGCCCCAGCCACTCCGTATCGCAGGGCAGCTCCCCCCGGTGCACATCCTTGCCAATCAGATTGCAAAGGATGCGGCGGAAGTACTCATGGCGGGGAAAAGACAGGAAGCTGCGGCTGTCGGTCAGCATGCCGATGAAGCAACTGAGCAGCCCGAGGTTGGAAAGGGCATTGAGCTGTTTTTCCATACCGTCTTTTTGGTCGAGGAACCACCAGGCAGAGCCGTATTGCATCTTGCCCCGCACTGAGCCATCATTGAAATTGCCCGCCATAGTTGCAAAGATTTCATTGTCGGCCGGGTTGAGGTTGTAAATAATCGTTTTGGGCAGTTGGTCGCTGGCGTCGAGTTGGTCGAAAAGTGCCGACAAGCCTTGGGCGTGCGACCAGTCGCCCATGCTGTCGAATCCGGTATCCGGGCCCAGCGCCCGCAGCATCCTGGAGCTGTTGTTGCGCAGGGCGCCCAGATGTAGCTGCATGACCCAGCCCCGGCTATGGTAAAGCTTGCCCAGCTCGGTCAGCATAGCGGTGCGGAAGCTGGCGGCCAATTCCGGCGTTAACGCCTTTCCGGCTTTGCGGAGCTGAAAAGCCCGGTGGGCCTCATCGGTTGTCCAGTTCACAGCATCAACTCGTTCCAGGCCGTGGTCTGCCAGGCGGCAGCCCTGTTCGTGGAAAAAGCCAATGCGGTCGGATAGCGCATTCAGCAGGTCGTCGTAGGAGCCAATGTCTTGCCCCCAGGTGCCTTCCAGGCTTTCGATGTAAGGCAGGAAGGTCTCCTTTTCTATTAGGATAGCTTTGTCCGGACGGAACGCTGGCAGCATCCGGATTGCGCTGCCAGATGCTTTCATTTGCTGGTGAAACCGCAAGTCGTCGGTAGGATCGTCCGTCGTGCAGATAATTTCAACCTGCTGGCTGCGCAAAAGGGCTTGTGTGTCGTAGCCGGGCTGGCGCAACTGGGCGCTGCAATCATCAAAGACGGCATCCGCGTTTGCAGGCTTTAGCAATTCATCAATGTCGAAGTAGCGCTTCAGCTCCAGGTGGGTCCAGTGAAAAAGGGGGTTGCGCAGGGTATAGGGGACGGTGCGGGCCCATTCCCGGAATTTTTTCCTGGGGCTGGCATCACCGGTAATGTAGCGCTCGTCCACGCCAAGGGTGCGCATAGCCCGCCATTTGTAGTGGTCGCCCTGTAGCCAGGCTTCTGTGATGTTGTCGAACTGGTATCGTTCAGCAACGGCCTGCGGGGGCAGGTGGTTGTGGTAATCAATGATAGGCTGCCGGCTGGCGTAATCGTGGTAGAGCTCACAGGCTACCGGAGTTTCCAGCAGGAAATCTTCGTCGAGGAATGGTTTGATGCTTTTAGAGGTGGCTGCCGAAGACATGTTGTTTACTGTTTTGTTTTGTATGAAATACCGGATTCCAGCCCCCGAAGTTCACCCAGGCCCCTGAGCCTGCCAATGGCAGAATAGCCGGGATTGACGGTTTTGCCAAGGTCATCCAGCATCTGGTGCCCATGATCGGGGCGCATGGGTATGGAGGCGCCCCGTTTTTGCAGCAAGCCGACAATTTCGGCCATGACTGCGCGCATATCTGAACTGCCTTCCAAATGATCGGCCTCATAAAAGCTACCGTCCTCCTCGAGCTGAACGCTGCGCAGGTGGAAAAAATGGATGCGGCTGGCAAACTGCCGGGCCATAGCCGGCAGGTCGTTATCGGGGCGTGCCCCAAAGGAGCCCGTGCAGAAACAAAGGCCATTAGCCGGATGGTCGACGCCATTCAGGATAGCCTCCACGTCGGCGGCGGTGCTCACGATCCGGGGCAGGCCTAGAATGGAAAAGGGCGGGTCGTCCGGATGTATGGCGAGCTTTACGCCGGCCGCTTCAGCAGCAGGCGTTACTGCCCGGAGAAAGTCAATCAGGTGCTGCTGGTATTGAGCCGGGCTCAGCGATTGATAGTGGTCGATCAGGGCCCGCATTTCCGATAGGTCATAGCCTTCGTCTGTGCCCGGCAGCCCGGCGATGAGGTTTCGGACCAGCGTTTGCCGGCCCGATTCGCTCAACTGGCGGAAGTATTGCTCCGCCCGTTGTTGTTCCGCCTCGCTGTAGTCTTTTGCTGCCCCCGGCCGCTCCAATAAAAACAGGTCAAAGGCAGCCAGGGCGGTGGCATCGTAGCGCAGGGCCAGGGAGCCGTCCGCCACGGGGTAGCGCAAATCGGTCCGTGTCCAATCCAGGACTGGCATGAAATTGTAGGTGACGACCGGGATGCCACAGTTGCCCAGGTTGGTGAGCGTTGCCTGGTAACGGTCCAGGTAAGTGCGCCAGTCGCCAGTTTGCCGCTTGATATGGTCGTGGACGGGCACGCTTTCGACCACCGACCACCGCAAGCCTGCAGCCTCGATCGTAGCCTGATGAGCCCGGATAGCCTCAACCGGCCAGACTTCCCCGACCGGAATATTGTGCAGTGCGCTTACAATGCCCGTAGCCCCCGCTTGGCGGATGTCTGAAAGGCTTACGGGGTCGTCGGGGCCAAACCAGCGCCAGGTTTGTTCCAGTTTTACCATATCATCGGTTTGTATATACGGTTGGAGGAGGCGCGCTCCGAAGGCCTGTAACCTTACGCCGGCGGGTTTTAGGGCCCAGGCTAAACTTTGTGCTGCCATTTCCTATTTATACGCGTGGTGAAGGCTTAGGCCTGAATATGTTGCCTGCCACTTCATCATTTGTACATTAGCCTTTTTCAAAATATCTACAGCACATGCATACTGGAAAATTCAGGGTCGGCGGTGTTCCTGAGCATTTCAATTACCCTTGGTACCTCACTGCGGCCGATAACCCGCTATTTGAATGGGAAGCCTATCCCGGCGGCACCGGAGCAATGGGGGAAGCGCTTCGGGAGGGTCGGCTCGATGTCGCCCTCATGCTGACGGAAGGCGCGGTTGCAGACATCCACAATGGCAACCCTAGCCAAATCGTAGGCACCTACGTCCAAAGCCCGCTCACCTGGGGTATTCACGTGGCTGCTGAAAGCCCTTACCAAAGCATTGCCGACCTGGAGCACCAGGTTTTCGGCATCAGCCGGTACACTTCCGGGTCTCATCTCATGGCTTACGTCAATGCCCGGCAGCAAGGCTGGGATACGAGCCAGGTGAAGTTTGAAGTGGTGGGCAATTTCGAGGGGGCCCGCCAAGCCATGCAGGAGGGGGCGATCGATGCTTTCATGTGGGAAAAATTTACGACCAAACCCGTAGTTGACAGTGGGGAATGGCGGCGGATTGGCGTTTGTGTGACGCCCTGGCCCTGCTTTGTGCTGGTTGCCCGCCGAGAAGTCATTGAAGCCCGTCAGCCCGACCTGCTGAAGCTGATGCACTACATCCGGCAACGGCTGGAGCATACGCCCCGGGAAGAAAAGCTGCGCTACATCAGCGAGCACTTCAACCTGCAGGCAGCTGATGTCGCCGACTGGTACGGGCAGACTACCTGGAGCTGTAGCCCGGCAATAGCATCTGCTGAACTCGACAAAGTACAGCAGTACCTGGAAGCGCTGGGGATAATTGACCAGATGCAGCCTGCCCGGTCCTTGTGTGCGCCCTTTGTGGTTTTCGCTGAGAACGACCTGTCTGAGGTGATGTACAACTGGCGGGTGGAAAGCGTTCATAAAAAGCTGGCTGAGGCGGGGCTGGGCAATGGCCGGCTTTCACTGGCCAACCTGTTGGAGCTGGGCCATCTAGACCAGTACCACTACCTCGGGGCAGATGCCTGCTACGAAGTCGCGCAAGCCCTGGACCTGAAGGAAAGCGACCGGGTGTACGATGTAGGCAGTGGGGTAGGGGGCACCGGCCGGGTGTTGGCCGATTGCGCTGGCGCTGCCGTGGTGGGGGTAGAATTGCAACCTGAGCTCTGCCGGCTGGCTACGGAGCTAACCGAGCGGGTGGGGCTGCAAGACCGGGTGACCTTCAAAGCCGGGGATTTTCTTAATTACGACTGGCAGGGGGAATTCGACCACTTTGTTTCCCTGCTGGTGTTCCTGCATGTGCCGGACCGCCGCCGGGCGCTCGGTCACTGCTACCGGGCCCTGAAACCAGGTGGCCGGTTTTTCATAGAAGACTTTGTGCTGCTGCAACCTCCGACCCCCGAAGAGCAGCGCGTGCTGAAGCATACGGTCAGCGCCCACAGCGTTACCCACGCAAATGCTTACGAGGAAGACCTGAAGCTGGCAGGGTTTGAAATACAACAGCAACGGGATATGACAGCGCCCTGGCGGGAGTGGACGAGAAACCGGTTCCAGGCCTTCCAGGTCAACGCCGAGGAAAACCGGGCTTTCTTCGGAGAAACCTTGTATAACGACCGGCTCGCTTTTTACAGAGCCATTGCTGAGCTATTTGAGGGGGGGCGCATCGGCGGCCTTCGTATTACCGGAGTTAAAACGCAAGAAGGAAGCCTATGACCCTAACGCAGCTAGAATACATCATCGCCGTAGATAACAAAAAGAGCTTTGCTAAAGCCGCTAAATCCTGCAAAGTCACCCAGCCAACCCTGAGCATGCAGGTGAAAAAGCTGGAAGAAGACCTGGGGGTATTGCTCTTCGACCGCTCCAAGAAGCCTATTCTCACCACGGATATCGGGGCGCGGATTATCGCTCAGGCCCGCACAGTTTTAAGGGAAACCAGCCGCATACCGGAAATCATACAGGATGAGCAGGAAAAGGTGAAAGGAAAACTGCGCGTAGGGGTCATCCCCACCTTGGGGCCTTACCTATTGCCCTTGTTTTTGCCTGGGTTCATGCAAGCCTATCCGGAAGTACAGCTGAATATCCAGGAATTGCTGTCTGATCAGATTATGGACCGGCTCCGTGCTGACCAATTAGATGTGGGGCTGCTGGTGACACCTATCCGCGCCGAAGGCTTTACCGAAATCCCGCTTTTCTATGAAACCTTTGTGGTCTACATGTCCACTTCCCACCCTCTGACTGATAAGGACAAGATCGATTTTGAAGACCTTAATATGGAAGACATGTGGCTGCTGCAGGAGGGGCATTGCTTCCGGTCGCAAGTGGTAAATATCTGCAGCGACCAGCAGGAGCAGGACACCCAACGGGGGCTGCGCTTTGAGAGTGGCAGCCTGGAAACGCTGCGCCGCATCGTGGAGCGGCAGTATGGTTATACGCTATTGCCGGAACTGGCCACCTTGGAATTGAGCGAAGAGCTGTACAACGAACACGTCCGTACTTTTCGCAGCCCGCAGCCAGTACGGGAGGTCAGTATTGTGCTGCGCCGCAGCTTTATGAAGCGCAAGCTGGTCGATTTGCTGCAGCAGTCCATTTTGAGTGCAGTACCTGATATCCTGCTAAACAGCAACCGGGGCCGAAAGGTAGATTGGGAAGGGGTATAACCTTGTGGCTCCGCTTCCTCCGAACCCCATTCGCGAACGAAAGGGCATGCACCACATTAGCTTTACCGGATTATAGTTACCAAACCATCAATCAGGTAAGAGCGGCGCAGGTCATCCAGATAACGCTGTGCCTCGGCTTTGGTGGGGAAGGGCGCAATGACCACTCTTTGCAAGCCCCCCTTATTGATGACAAAGACGTTTTCCAACCCTTGCTGCTTGAGTTGATTGGTTTGCCGGGCTGCATTATCGGTGTTGCGGTAAGACCCTACCTGCACCGCATAACCGGAGGTGCCGCGGGGCAGGCTTTTCGCAGCCGGCGTATTGTTTGGGCGGGAAGCGCCGGGCGCTCGGCTGGCCAGGGAGCCGCCCACCTGGCCGTAGCTCTGCGGCTGCTCGCTCAAATATCCACCACCCTTTGCGGTCAGGTTGTTGTTTTCCGGGTATTCGTAGTACGTCTGCCCCGGGCTTACCTGCTGACTAGGTGCCTCGTAATTGCGGGGCTGTGATCGAGACTGTTCGTTGTAAGCCCTGCCTGCCGGGGGCGCAGACCGGTAGGCGGAGTACCGGTTGCTTTCTTCCGTGGAGGGGCTGGGGTTGACACGGGAAGCATACCCGCCTTTGGTGACGGCAGCGGGATAGGAGGGCTCATAAGACCGGGAACTGTAGTTGGGCGCAGAGCGGCGCTGCGTGTAGTTGCTGTAGGATTGAGGCGGTGCCGTATTGCTGCGGCTGGAAGCCAACTGGCCTCCTCTGGGATTATTGTCCGACCGGCCCACCACTTCGATGCGGACCTGCGCCCGGCCTTCTTTCAGCAAGCCGATATCCATAGCGGCAGCTTTGGACAAATCGATCAATACATCATCTGCAAAAGCCCCGCGGTCGTTTACCCGCACTACGGTCGATAAACCGTTGTTCAGGTGCGTGACCCTTAGCAAGGTGCCTTTGGGGTAAGTCTTATGGGCTGCTGTGTAGGCCTCCCGGCGGTACACTTCCCCCATAGCTGTGATGCGCCCGTGCAGGTAATCAGCGTAGTAAACGGCAATGCCAACCTGGCTGTTCTGAGATGAGTACTGATTGGTATTGTACTGTTGAGCTTGCAATGAAAGGCTCGCCAGCAACAGCCCTGAAAAAAGGATAAGGCGCATATTTATTAGGTTTTAGAAATAACTTTTAAACAAGTGTATACTTCTTCTCAACATACAAAATGAATAATAAATTGTTTCCTGTCAAGTTTTTTGAGCCACCGGCTGCCTTATTCCTCCTGGAATAGGGGCTGAGGCACTTGTGGCAAGTAGTTATACTCGGAACGGAGCGGTTTGGGCGTCTACCCGACGCACGAGTATACCGATAGTTATCGGTACAGGTATGCCGACCCGCCTGCCTATATACGGTCACCGGTGGCCAAAGCCTCTGTCGACGGGACACGGGCAGGCACGAAGCAGGTTTGCCCCGGCTTTTAATTGGGGAAACTACTTCGTCGTCGGTATAATGCCCCGCCGCCTTGTTGGCCCACGCCTTCAGTGCGCTGACTTACTTCAAGGTCAATTCCTGTTGAACCAATTCACCCGCCGCTTCGATTTGAATGCGGTAAGTGCCGGGGCGAAGGTAAGCCTTTCCGTTATCCATGGCCTTCACCTGAACGGGCGCTTCGTCGGGCTTCCGCTCTGCATTCAGGGCTTCATTGTACGCATCGAGTACCTTATGGTTGAGGGTCAAATCATAAGAAATATAGTTTAAGCCCTTGTCCAGCACGGTTTTGAAGCTGCGCAGTTCCAGGCTGTCAGCCATGCTTACCGTGACCGTAGCTGCTCCGGCTGATTTTGCGTACAGGGGCAAGCTTGCTTCGGGTATAGTGCGTTCCCAAATGGATGCCTTTCCCCAGCCGGAACGGTACCGGACAGGGTCGGGCGCAAAGGCGTACAGGGGGCGGTCCAGCAAACTGCTGTCAAGCAGCTGCAACTCCTTGATGCGCCCCGTGTAGATGGAGCGGCCGTGCGTGCCCACAACCAGTTCTTTCGCCTTATTTTGGATGGCGAGGTCATGGACGGCGACTGCCGGCAAATTGTTATCCAGCAGCTGGAAAGTCAGGCCTCGGTCCAGGGAATAGTACAACCCATGATCGGTCCCAACGTAGAGCAAATTTTGGTTTTCCGGATCTTCTCTGATCACATTTACGGGCTCCAGGGGCAAGTTGGTGCCGATGCGCTGCCAGTGCTGGCCGTAGTCTTCCGAAACATAGAGGTAGGGCGTGAAATCGTCCCAGCGGTAGCCATTCAGGGTTAGGTAGACCCGGCTTTTGCGGTGGGCAGAGGCCTGTACGCGGCTTACCCACAGGTTCTTCGGCAGGTCGCCGGTGATATCAGACCAGCTAAAGCCACCGTCTCGGCTCACCTGAACCAACCCATCATCGGAGCCGGTGTAGAGCAACCCAAACTGAAGTGGCGATTCGTGGATGCTGCTGAGGGTGCCGTAGGGTACATCGCCTTTCACCCCGCCCTGCGTTAGGTCGCCCGATAATTCCTCAAACGTCTTGCCCTGGTCCATGGAGCGCAGGAGCTTTTGGGCACCCATGTACAGGATGTCGGGGTTGTGAACAGAAAGGTGAATGGGGCTTTGCCAGTTCCAGCGGTAGGGGCGTGCGCCAAGGTCTGGCTTAGGGGTGATATAAGTGGATTGCTCTGTTTCGGTATCAATACGGAAATAGTTGCCGAATTGAAAGCCGGTGTATACCGTTTTGTTGTCTCTGGGGTCAATCGCCACCTGCATGCCATCTCCACCCATGATTTCCTGGTAGGGGTAATGGCCGGTAGAATGCCAGCGCTCACTTGCTTCGTAGGTGCTGGGCCCCATCCAGACGCCATTGTCCTGAAGGCCTCCGTAAATCTGGTAGGGCTCAGACTGGTCAACTGCAACGGTGTAGAATTGGCCTACCGCGGGGCTATTGCATTTAGCCCAGTGCGCCCCGTTGTCGTACGAAATGTTGATACCGCCATCGTTGCCGAGGATGAGGTGGCCGGGCCGTTCCGGATTGATCCAAAGAGCGTGGTGGTCGGCGTGTACGTTGTCCTGCATAATGTTCGTCCAGTTTTGCCCACCGTCATCCGAGCGGAGGATGGGGACGCCCATGACGAAGACCTGCTTGGGATCCTGAGGGGCGATCCGGATCTGGCCGAAGTAATAACCATAGGAGTTGTATACCTGGTCGATATAATCCTCATGGGTTTTCTTCCAGGTCCGGCCACCGTTGTCGGAGCGGTAAACTTCCAGGCCAATCACCGGGGTGTCGAAGAGCAGGGCGTTCGCATCTTCGGTATAGGCAACGAGGTCCTGAGGCGTGATTTCGTCATACGTTATCATTTTGCGGACTGCCTCCAGGCCGTAGCGTTCCGGGAAGCCGTTGCGTTTGAGATAGTGTTTGACTTCGTAGTCTGGCAGCTTTAGAAAAGCAGCTTTATCCATCTCCCGCAGCTCGGCTTTGGTAAGCTGGTCTTCTTTTTCCTCCTTGGGGCGGCGCCCGTAATTGTCGATGGCTGCGTACAGTACGGTCTTATTGCCAGCTTTTACGATATCAAGACCAATACGGCCGGCACCTTCCCCGGTCGGGAAGCCGCTCCTGGGGTTGGTGAGACGCGCCCAGGTGTCTCCCCCGTCCGCACTTTTGTAAATAGCCGACCCGGCCCCCGACTCTACGAAGTTCCAGGCCCGGCGCTCCCGCTGCCAGGTAGCTGCATACAGTACTTCAGGGTTGCCGGGCTCCAGGATAAGGTCGACCACCCCGGTTTCCGGGCCGGCGTAGAGGGTGCGGTTCCAGGTAGCCCCCCCGTCCGTAGTTTTGTACAAACCCCGCTCGGAGTTGGAAGAGTAGAGGTGGCCTAGCGCAGCAACCCAGGCCGTGTTCGGGTCATCCGGGTGGAGCAAAATACGGCCGATGTGGTGGGTCTCAGGCAAGCCGAGGTGCGTCCAGGTTTGCCCTTCATCGGTACTTTTGTAGAGGCCGGTGCCCGCGTAAGATGACCGGCTGGAATTCACTTCTCCTGTTCCTAACCATATTGTGCCAGTTTGCCAATCCACTGCGATATCACCAATGGTCATCACTGCCTCTTTATCGAATAGGGGGGTGAAGGACAAGCCGTTGTTTTCCGTTTTCCAGAGCCCTCCGGAGGCATAGGCGACATAGAAGTGGGTAGGGTCTTCCGGCCAGACCTCAATATCCGCTACCCGGCCGCTCATGACGGTGGGGCCGACGTTGCGGAAAGCAATATTGTTGGCGATGGAAGCTTCGCGCAGCGCTTGGCGTTGCTGATAGCTTGCCAGCCGTTCGTCCGCCGGAGTGGGGGTAACGGGGTTTTGAGCGATCAATGTTGCCAGAGGCAGAAGAAGCAGTAAAAGGGTGAGCCGCATTTTTTTCCTAAAAAAACGGAAAAAAGCCCGGCCGGGCAAGCCTGAGCTGATTTTGCTCCGCCCTGGCCGAGGGCTGTTATCAGTCGCTGCAATATAAAAGGCTGCCCCAAATCTATTGAGGCAGCCTTGGCCGGGTAGTTGCTTACAAGCGGGCGCTTAGGCCCTTGGGATATCAGCTTTATTATCAGGTAGCTGTTCGAAGTGCTCCATGCCTTCAATATCGAGGTGGAGGTCATTAAGGTCGCTGAACCGGAGCAGCCCCTCCAGGCTAAGCAGGATAAAGTTGTCTTGGCCGTGTACAGCGAGTAAGACATTAGTGATTTTTTTGTCTTTTTCCCTAATGTAAAGGCCGACGTTCTCCTGGCCTTCCCGCAGGCGGAACAGCTCTTCGAAATCATTTTGCTGTAGATTCCGCAGTAGTTTCTGGTAGGCTGCCGGGGAGACGGGGTTCCCGTTGTCCATAGTCAGGATACGGAGCTTGGTAATCTTATCGAGAAGCTGCTCTGCATTGTCGCTGGCATCTTCCTTGAGGGAAAGTTTGAGGAGCCAGCCCTGAACGTCAATATGGGTAGCTTGCTCCTGGTTTTTGTATTGGTCGTAAAATTCGGCGATAAACTGGCTTTGGCCGATGCCACATAGAGGCAGGAAAGCAAGTATTACAGCAAGGCATAGGAATCGCATAAGAAAAGATTTCGGGTGATGTTAAAAGGTATAGCGTTAGGGGCAGTGTCAGGCACTCACGCCCTGGGAATGGCGGGGGTGTTTTCTTCCTTCGGCGCTTCGGGTTGTGGCTCTTCGTCGTCCCCCAATTTGATGAAGTAGTTGATCAGGTCTGCAATCTCGTCGTACTTAATGCGCGTCTTGAGGTCCATGAACACGAAACCGTCTTCATCGCGCACCAGCAGGAGCAGGTTTTTGACCTTGTCTCGGCGGTCGCGTGCCATAATGTTGACGGTGCTTCCCTGGCTTTCCACCTGAATGAGGGGTTCGTACCCATTGGCCTGAATATTGCTCACAAAGGTTTTGAGCTCGGATTCGGGCAAAAAAGTACCATTTTCTGAAGCCATAAGGCGCATTTTCCCCACCTTGCGGGCAAAGCGCAGCACCGTTTTGGTTTCTTCATTGTTGACGCTGTTGTAGGCAATGCCGCCACCCAGCCAGACGACCCACCCGGGTATTTTGAAATTGGTGACGCCGGGTTGCGATTTATAGGCTTGGTAGAACTGAGCAGTTGTCTTGGGGCTGCTGCAGGAAGCAAAAGCCAGGATAGAAAGGCAGCAAAAAAGCATTGGCAGTCTCATGGCGATTGTGTTTAAGGTAGCGATTGAATTGGGGCGTTGGCTGGAGAAGTGGCAGCCAACGCTCCGGTAAAGGCTCCAATTTATTGCTTTTCGGTTTCCTTGGGCTCATCATTATCATCGAACTCATTGATGAGCTTCGAAATCTTCTCCATATCAATCTTGCCAACGAAGCTCATGAGCACGAATTCTTCCCCGCCGCCAACCAGCAGCAGGAGCTCCTGCATAATGCCGGCACTGTCCTCTTTGACCAGGAAGTCAACATTTTGCTCATCGGCGTTGCGGACGGTCATCAGGATTTCGTATTCAGAGGTATTGATTTTCTGCTTAGCCTCTTTGTAGAAGCCAGCCCCGTTTTCTTCGGCAACCAGGATACGGATGCCTTTCAGGTCGGAGGCCAGGTCGATGATGGCTGCGGTCTCGTTGTCATCCATTTCCATGGATTCCACATCGAGCTCGCCAAACATGCTCATGAGTTTGGAGCTAATGTAAACAACGGTGAAACGGTCATCTTCGAGGTACTGCTGAAAGTACTTGTCAATTGCATTCGCATTTGAGGTCTGGGCAGAGGCCATACTGACAATGCTCAGGAGCAGTGCGGTACAAATCCACTTTGAAATTTTCATGATTCTAGATTTAAAAGATAAACAATCGGATGACGCTTAAACGGCCGGCAAGGGCTGGCAGCATCGGGCTGCTCTGCTGCGGTGCCGGTCGGGCTTAAGGTAAATCCGGCGGGCACTTCCCGAAGGCGGCTGCCGGAGGTGTAAGGGTGAAAAAATATTAATCGAAAAAACGGCTGATTTCTTTCAGGTTTTGCTCAAAACCCCGGGCTGCAACGTCAGTGCCCTGATTGAGCTCTACGGATGCGCGCCGCAGGGCAGAACTGGTGATTTGGAAGGCCTGCTCGGGGTCTTGCACTTCGTATTTCGACCAGTCGACTGCAGCGTACTCGGCAGCAGCAGGCGAAGCAGGCTGGTACAGCCAGAATACCCCCAGGGCCAGGGCGATGGCGGCGGCTACCCGGATGGCCCAGTAACGGACGTTCAGGGTGCGGACCTTGGCTGTGCTGCCAGACACTTCCTGAAGAAGGCGCTCGTCGAAGGCTGCACCCAGCTCGGGCGCTTGCGCTTTCCGGAAATAGGTGAAAAGCGGTTGGTAAGCTTGCAAGTCTTCCGGCAGGCGCTCCTCCCGGAAAGCTTCCCGGAGCAAGGCTTCCTCCTTCAGGGTGGTCTGCCCTTCGAAGTAACGGTCTAGTAATGTTCGGATCATTTGGTGGTCCATAAGGCCGTAAGTTTTGATCTCAGGCTTTTGCGAGCCCGGAAAATGTTCGTTTTAACTTGTGCCAGGGGCATTTCCAGCGTATCGCTGATTTCCTGATAACTCAGGCCGTCGATATCGCGGAGTTGCATCGCCATCCGCTGTTTGTCGGGCAAATCTTGCATCAGCGTTTTGATCTGCTGCCAGTTGTCCGATAGTTCAGCTTGCCGGTCGGGGGTATGCTCAGGGCTGCTAAGCCCATAGGCGCGGTCCAGCCCTTCCGACTGATTGGCCCGCAGGCGGCGCTTGTCGATGGAGCGGTTTTTGGTCATTTGCATGCACCAGGCCTCCAGGTTGCGCACGCCGCTCAGCTCCCTGCGTTGTTCCCAAACCTTGATCAGCGTTTCCTGCACTACATCCTCTGCCTCCTGAGGGTTGCCGGTAATCCGCAGAGCCACTCGGAAGAGCTTGTTTTTGATGGGCAGTATGTCTGACTTGAAGGTCTTAAGGTTCATTGCGCTGTATTAGCTGCGTTCATAAAGGTGACGGGCAAGGGTAGGGGGAAGTTACAGCCAAATGGGAAAAATTTAAGAACGTTAAAAGAAAATCAATCTCTGGCCAGGATACAGTTGGGCGGGGGCAGGGCCGTAAATTTGGGGCGCTTGCAGAGAATGGCCAGGTTGGTAGAGGCGGTACAACTAAGAGAGGTTTTAAAATGTACTATTGCAAGTGCCCACTACGAAGTGTACGGATTGATCCATTATGAAGAAAGTAGATCGTTTATTGGTTTCGAGTTTTGTGCCGCCATTCATCGTGACGTTTATGATCGCGATGTTCGTGCTCGTCATGCAGGTGCTCTGGTTGTACATCGACGATATCGCAGGCAAGGGCCTGGGGCTTTTCCTTATCCTGGAGCTGCTGGGGTATAAAAGCCTTTCCCTGGTGCCTATGGCCTTGCCGCTGGCGGTCCTGATTTCTTCGGTCATGGTTATGGGCAACATGGCGGAGCGGTACGAACTGTCGAGTTTTAAATCAGCTGGGGTCTCCCTGGCGCGCATCATGCGGCCAATTATCGGGTTTGGCGTCTTCACGGTTTTGCTCTCCTTCTTTTGCTCCAACAACCTTATTCCGGTAGCCAATCTCAAATTTGGCTCCCGTATGTACGATATTCAGAAGCAAAAGCCAGCGCTGCGGCTCGAGGCCGGTATCTTCAACGATGACTTCGATGGTTACGCCATTCACATCGGCAGCAAGGGGCCCGGCGGAAGCCGGATTCAGGATGTATTGATCTACGATCATTCGGAAGCCAATAAAGGGAAGCTTTCCCAAATTGTGGCCCGGGAGGGGGAAATGTACGCCACCGCTGATGGCAACTACTTTACCATGAACCTTTACGATGGGCACCAATATATGGAAGGGGAATCAAGCGGGTCGGGCAATAGCCGTTCCTATCCCTTTGTGCGCACCAATTTCAAAAGCTGGTACAAGGTTTTTGACCTAAGCGAATTCAACCTCAACCGGACGAACGAGGACCTGTTCAAATCGAACCGGAGCATGATGACAAGCGGCCAGCTAAAGGGGGCGATCGATTCGCTAAGCATGAAAATCAGGCGCCGGGAGGTCGGCATCTCCAATCAGTTCAGCAGTTACTTTGCCCCACTGCAACTGGACAGCACTTTCATGAATGATCCGGACGAAGAGGACCTGCAGGCTGCAGAGCAGGCCCGGCAGTTGCGGGAAGAACAGGAGCGCATGAGGGCCAAAGCCCTGGCGGAAGAGGAAGCGCGGGATTCTGCCCTAAGTGCCTCGTTGGATACGGCCGAGGCTGCGGCGGAGCGCCCGGAGGAAACTACAGAAAAAGCTGCGCCCCGGAAAGCGCCGGCGGCTGAAGAAAAAAAGCCCCTCAACCGCAAACCCATCAAATCCTTTGAAGGTCGGCCAATCCGTCAGCTGGAGTTGGATACTATAGGCGGGCAAGAAAGCCTCCTGATGTTGTTTGTGCAATCGGAGCGCACACGGCTGGCCAATAAATCCAAATCTTTCATCCGTAGCATTCAGGCCCACTCAGAATCAGCCATCCGCTCTATCGACCGGCTCAAGGAAAGCCGTGTGAAGCATATCTACGAGCTGCACACCAAGTACAGCATGGCGCTGGTCTGCTTCATATTTGTCTTTATCGGGGCCCCAATGGGCGCAATTGTCCGCAAGGGGGGCTTTGGGTACCCCATCCTGATTTCGATCATCTTTTTTATGATATTTATTGTGCTGACGATCTTTTGCCGTAAGATTGCGGAGTCTTTCGTATTGCCGGCAGCAGTAGCCGCTTGGGTCCCCTGTGCGGTGCTCTTCCCCATCGGCATCATCCTGACCCGCAAAGCGATGAACGATAGCAAATTGGTGAACATCGATCAGTACGCAAACCTTTTCAAGGCACTGTTACGGTTGTTCAAAAAAAGAAAAACCACCAATGATGCCACTGCCTGATTTTTTCCGCTCCAACCGCTGGTTCTTCTCCGGGATGGCCCAATTGTTCCTGTTTGGAGGCTTACTGCTGGCGCTAATGGAGCAGGGTGATTTCGTCTGGTTCTTCAACCGGCACCGGAGTGCTTTCCTGGATTTTCTCTTCGTGTACGGTACCAAACTGGGTGAGCCCATCGGTTTTATCCTTGCCGGCATAGGCTTGCTTTTCGTAGGGCTGCGGTACGTGGTGGTTTTGCCATTGGCCGGTTTTAGTACCACCGTAGTGTCTTACTTCACCAAGTCCTTCTTTGCCCACGACCGCCCATTGGCGTATTTTGAACGCCTCGGGCTTTCTGATCAGCTTTTGTTTGTGGAAGGGGTGAAAGTGCACTCCGGAGCTACGAGTTTCCCAAGCGGGCACACGATGGCAGGTTTTGCCCTGTTCGCCTTTCTGGCATTCTGTATCCCCCAGAAAAAAGCGGGCGGCTTTATCCTTTTTCTATTGGCATTAGTCGTAGGCCTGTCCAGGATTTATCTGGTGCAGCACTTTTTTAAGGATGTCTACCTGGGGGCTGTGATGGGTGTGGTATTGGCTATGCTGTGGTACGCGCTTGCCCGCGCCCTCCCCGATGTCAAATGGCTGAATTACCGGATTTCCGCTTAGGCGGAACTCGGAAAGCGGGCGGGGTGTTTTGGGCACAAACCTTTAGCTAATGGATGCCCTGCTGCAATTCGATGAGCACTTCACCGAGCGATTAAAGCTTCGTACCCTGCTGGTGCCTCATTTTAAGCGCCTGTTGCGCAGATACAGCGATGAACAGCTTGCCGAAATCCTGGGTTGCCGCGACCTGGAACAATACAGTAGCATTAAAGACCGCATTTGGGTATACGGCCTGCAGGGCAAACGCCTGGGCATGCACAACTGGTTGATATATCGTCAATCGGACGGCAAGCTTATCGGGGACGCGTCTTACCACATTATTTTCAAACGCCACCGCCGGGCGGAGCTGGGCTATGGGTTGTACGATACTGCAGACCGCCGGCAAGGGTACATGAAGGAAGTGCTGCCGTACGTGCTGGCCTATGGGTTTGAGCAATTGGAACTCGAGCGCATTGAGGCGCTCACCGCAACTGATAATTGGGCTTCTATGTGTTTGCTGCTACGGTACGGGTTCCGGCGTGAGGGCTTTGCCCGCCGCCACTACCGGCTGGGAGATGATAACACAGACTCCTTCAGCTTTGCCCTGCTGAGAGAAGATTTTCGGGAAAGTGGCCCGGCCAGTCAGCTGGAAAAATTGGTCCGCTCCTTTGAGGGCCAGGCTTTGCCGCCCGGCATGTGGAACCACGAAGCGCACCTGAAAACGGCCCTATGGTATGTCTACCACGAGGGAGAAGCGGCGGCTTTGGCCAAGCTTCGGGTGGGCTTGATCACTTTGGTAAATGGCCTGGGCAAGCCGAGCACGCTTACCGAGGGATACCATGAGACCCTTACGGTTTTTTGGGTAAAACGCCTGCGCCAGTTTGTGGAGGAGCATCCAGGTTGGCCCCTTGAGCGGCTGTTGGATAAGCTGCTGGCCTCTGAGCTGGCGAAGCCTGATTATGTCCATCAATATTATCAGCAAGCGGTGCTGCAGTCCGTCCGGGCCCGGGCATCCTGGGTGCCACCTGATTTGAAGCCGCTAAGCTTAGATGTAGTGTAAAAGGCCTCCCCGGACGGGCTCCGCTGTACTTTATTTCGTTGCCGCTATTTCGCCGGATTTGATCCGCCGGACATAGTCTCTGTAAGCCCGCATCACGTTGGGGATGAGGACGTATAAGCCAAGGACGTTGGGGAAACACATCGCGAAAATCATGGCATCTCCAAAGTCGAACACGCTTTTAGCGGAAATAGCCGAACCAATGACTACAAAAGCACAGAATATGGTCTTGTAGATCAATTCGTTGGTTTTATTTTCCCCAAACAGGTAGGTCCATGCCTTGAGGCCGTAGTACGACCAGCTGATCATAGTAGACAAGGCAAATAGGATAACGGCTACCGATAAGATAGGCGGGAACCAGGCCATGACGGTTTCAAAGGCAGAGGAAGTGAGGGTGATGCCATCGAGGTCGCCGTTTTGGTCGCTGAGGAATGCTTGCTCTGCGCCGATGCCCCCGTAGTTGGTAATTACAATAACCAGGGCAGTCATGGTACAAATCACCACCGTATCGATAAAGGGCTCAAGCAGCGCAACGATGCCCTCGGAAATAGGCTCATCGGTACGCACTGCTGAGTGGGCGATGGAAGCAGAACCCACGCCAGCTTCATTGGAGAAAGCCGCCCGGCGGAAACCTTGGATCAGCACGCCGATAAACCCGCCGTAAAGCGCTTCCGCATTGAAGGCGCCATTAAATATTTCCCCAAATGCTCCTGGTATGTCTTGGTAGTGCGACCCCAGGACCACGATTGCGCCCAGTACATAGATGCCCACCATGAAGGGGACGATTTTATCAGTGACCCGAGCGATAGACTTGATGCCGCCGATGATGATGACCGCAACTACGATAGCCATGACTGCACCAAACATCCAGGAACTATCAGCAATAAAGCTTTCCTTGCCACCAGTTACATCGATAAATTGCTGCGCGGCCTGATTGACTTGTACCATATTGCCCCCGCCAAAGGACCCGCCGATACAGGCGATGGCGAACAGTACAGCGAGAACTTTCCCGAATGCGCCCCAGGCAGCCCCTTTTTCTTTAAACCCTTTATCCAGATAATACATGGGCCCGCCGGATACCGAGCCGTCTACATTATAATTGCGGTACATGACGCCAAGTGAACATTCCACAAATTTAGACGTCATGCCGAACAAGCCGGCAATGATCATCCAGAAAGTCGCACCAGGCCCGCCAACGGAGACCGCAATGGCCACACCCGCAATATTGCCGATACCAACGGTACCCGACAGGGCAGCGGTCAGTGCTTGAAAGTGCGACACCTCCCCGGCGTCATTCGGGTCATCATATTTGCCCCGTACTACATTTATAGCGTGGCCAAAAGCCCTGATGTTAACAAAGCCCGTATAAAGCGTGAAAAGGACCGCGCCGGCGATGAGCCATACGAGCACAAAAGGGATGGTAAAGCCGGCTACTGTAATTTCGAAGAAAACGATGCTTTCAACCACCTGGGTCAAAGGCTCCATGACGGCGTTGATGGTGTCATCAATGGTCGATTCACCTTCCTGGGCCCACGTCAGCAACGGGGCCAGCAGGCCAGTTAACAAAAAGAACAATTTTTTCATGGCTGTGAGTGCTTTGCCAGAACCGGCAGGCTTACGCAGACGCGGCAGGAATAGTGCAGCCGGGGTATAGGCATTAAATTCTGGATTAGATTTTGTTTTAAAGTCGATTATCGGTTGTTCGGAGAGACCCCCTCCTCAAAAGAGGCGTTAAGGTATTTGATTATTTTTATTTATTCAAAAGTTAGTCCTTAATATTTGGGGTTGGCTGCCCGAAGCGGTTTTTCGCTTTCGGGCAGGATGTCTTATATTGGGCAGGGTTTTATAGGTAGCCATCCGTATAAAGTAGAAATCGACTTGCAGCGACCGCTTACAGATGAAGAAATACTGGAATTGCTGAACCGGGGTGAAGCGCAAGGTATTGAACTTATATTCCGGCAGTATTACGCTTACATCTGCAAAGCGGTGTATAAGATCATACCTGACGCCAACCTGGTGGAAGACTTGGCGCAAGAGGTGTTCTATGAGCTGTGGCGCAAACGGGGCCAGCTCCAGGTGTCCACTTCCCTCAAAGGTTACCTCAGGCGGTCCGCCGTCAACCGGGCCCTGAACTACATTCGGGACCAGCGCATCAAGTTTGCCGAGGAAGAACAGGCACCGGTGCAAAAGAGCACCTTGCCGACTGCTCCCCAGCGTATGAACGCAGCTGAGCTGCAGGTGAAAATCGATAAAGCTATTGATGAACTGCCGGAGCGTTGCCGCATCATATTTGTGCTTAGCCGCTTTGAAGAGATGAGTTACCGTGAGATTGCCGAACAGCTGGACATTTCGGCCAAGACGGTAGAAAACCAGGTCTCGAAAGCCCTAAAGCTGCTGCGGCAGGCGCTTAGCCCTTACCTGATAAGCTGGATGGGGCTTCTGACTTGGCTGGGCAGTATGGGCATTGGGTAGCCCGGGCGGATTGATTCGGGCATGCCTCCTGGCTCGGCGGCTCCAAGGCCAACAGGTCTGAAAAACCGCGGGTATTTGCGTAAGCGGCAACGGCTGGAATAAAGCTGGTTGGGCGGGCAGCTGACAAATTGAGCATTATTCAGAAAAAGAGAAATAAAGTGTAGGGGGGGCGGGTTATTGCCGTGTCCTCTTGATGAATGAAGCCCTGAAAAATGAATTTACCAAGGTATATACTGCTTTTTCATAAGAAACAAACGAATCAGCTTTCTGAAAAGGATGCTCTGGAACTGGAGGCGATCCATAAGAAGGAACAGCACAAAGGCTTGACGGAGGAGCTAGACCGAGTATGGTCAGCAGCAGAGGCGTACAAGTCTGGTTACGAACCTGATGTGGATGCCGCTTGGTCCCGTTTTAAGCCTCGCGTCGAGCGCGACCAACCCCGTGTGGCGGTATTACGCCCAAAGCGGCGGTTCCGTATAGCAGCAGTGGCTGCTGTAGTTCTGCTGTTGCTGGCTGGCGGCTGGTGGTTCTACAAGGCCGATGCTGAGGGAGCCGCGCTCGCTTTCTCCACCCTACAGGGTGAGGTGCAGGAAGTCACGCTGCCCGATGGTTCTGTAGTGGTCCTCAATGCATCTTCTTACCTCAGCTACGAAGCAGTGCCGGGCAGCCGTCGGGTCACCCTGTCCGGCGAGGCTTACTTCGATGTAGCGCCTGACCCTGGTCTCCCCTTTGTTATTACCGCTAATCAGACCCGCACCACCGTCCTCGGCACTGCCTTTAACCTCAGGGCTTACCCCGAAGAAGCTACGGTAGAAGTAGAAGTGGCGGAGGGCCGGGTCCGCATGGAGCAGGGTGAAGGAAAGGAAGAGGTGGGCATTGAGCTGACGCCCAAGGAAAGGGGGGTTTTCAGCACAGCTACCCAGACGCTGGTCAAAATGCCCGCCCCTGAGTTGAACGCCCAGGCCTGGCGCACGCAGCGGTTGATTTTCCGGGATGCCCGACTGGCCACGGCCCTGGAGGACATTGAGCGTTACTATGGGGTAGAGCTTCATCTGCAGAACAAGGCACTAGAAAACTGCGCCCTTACCACCGAAATCCGGCAGGAGGAACTATCGGAATTCCTGGATATCCTGGAAACGATATACAGTGTCGAGATTGGGCAAAGGCAAGCGGATTACTACGTTATTCAAGGGGGCCGATGCCGTTAGCAAATTGGTTTATACCTCCACCGATTGGCCTTCAGGCTATGGGCTCCGTTAGCCGGAATTCCACCCGCCGGTTTTTCAGCCGCCCTTCCTGGGTGGCATTGGTGCTTCTCGGAAAGCGTTCCCCCAGGCCCCGGGCATTGATGCGTTCGGGGGAAATGCCTTTAGATTTCAGGTAACGGGCAACCGCCCGGGAGCGTTTTTCGGACAGCGTTAGGTTGGTGCGCGCACTACCCACATTATCGGTATGCCCAATGATATCCAGAGATAGTTTAGGGTTTTTTCGCATGATGCGGATCAGTGCGTCAAGCTCCCGGTGGGAATCCGGCGTCAACTCGGCGCCGCCGGTTTCAAATTGCAGCCTTTCCAAGGCGATGAATTCCCCTTTCATCAAATCTGCTTTTTTGCGCCCTGCGAGCTCCAGCGGCAGGCGTTCCTCTACCAGCTCGAAATTCAGCTCTTCAAAGCATACCGCCTGCCGGTTGTTGTAATTACCGGTGGCGGAAGTGACCCCCCAGTATACTTCATCCTCCCCCCGGAAAATTTCTTTCACGATATCCTCCCGGTAACTCAAGATGCTGGCCCCATCCAGGTAGATACTGAGCTGCATGGCTTGCGCCGACCACCGGATCGTTAGTTCGTGTTCCTGGCAGTCTTCTATATTCGAGATGCGGCGCGGCCCCGCCAGGTTGTACCTATGGGATACACTGCCGTCCCGGAGAATGGCAATGTGGTCCTGAGGCGGGTCGGCCAGGTGTTCGTTTAGCCAGGTGTCAATCTCGATGCCCAGGGCAGGCCTGAGGCCGGCAAACCCCATGCCTTCCCCCCGGTAGCCGGTGCGCTCTGCATAGGGGTGGAATACAAATACCATACCGTCGGCCCCATCACCGTCTTTACAGCCCAGCATGACTTTCAGCTTCATTTCGAAGGGGGCGTCCAGGCTAATGGCTTTTTTGTACCAGATAGAACCGGAAGCCCATTGGTAGTCCGGCGTCAGGGTGATGCAGTTGCCTCCATCGGGGCGGGCGTCCCCATCAAGCCGGAAATCACTGAGCTTGGGCTGCTGGGCGTACAGCAAGCTGGGCAAAAACAACAGGAAGTAGCAGAACGAGGAGTAAGGGAGGTGTTTCATGAGTGCCGGGATTGAGGTCCTAAAAACTTCTACCTAGCAGAACACAAAAAACCCGTCAATGGTTGCTCATTGCGGGTAAAGCCTAAGCTTAAATTTGGCGAAGCGACGCAAACGCCCCCAGCTGACGGGCAGCCGGGAGCGTAGCAATTCTAAAGTTGCGCCCGCTTAGATGATCATGCCAGCGCCCAGCGTTTCGTTAGTGCCTTCATCGACCAGGATGATACTTCCGGTAATCCGGTTTTTGCGGTAAGCGTCAAAAAACAGCGGCTTGGTCGTGCGCACCACCACCCGCGCAATATCATTCATGCCAATGTTGAGGTCTTCTTCATTGCGGTGAAGCGTGTTAATATCCAGTTTATAGCGGATTTCCCGGATGATGCAGCGCACTTCCTGAGTGGTGTGCAGCACGGCGTACTTGCCCCGTAGCTGCAGGGGCTTGTCGGAAAACCAGCAGACCATAATCTCGAGGTCCTGTTCGACTTCCGGGTGGTTATTTTCCCGAACGATCATGTCGCCCCGGCTTAGGTCGAGATCATCCTCCAACCGCAGGGTCACCGACATAGGCGGGTAGGCCTCCTTTACTTCCCCGTCGAAAGTATCGATTTGTTTGATCTTGCTGGTAAACCCGGATGGCAGCAGCATGACCTGATCTCCCTTCTTGAAAATGCCGCCGGCAATGCGCCCGGCGTAGCCCCGGTAGTCGTGGTGGTCGTCCGAATTGGGGCGTATGACATACTGCACGGGAAAGCGGCAATCGATAAAGTTGTAGTCGCTGCCGATATGTACATTCTCCAAGTAGTAGAGCAGGGTAGGCCCGTCGTACCATTTCGTCTGATCCGACTTAGTCACTACGTTATCGCCCTTCAGGGCCGAGATCGGAATAAAGTGGACATCGTTAACATCCAGTTTGTAGGAAAACTCCTCAAAATCCTGTTTGATTCGATCGTACACTTCCTCGCTGTAGTCTACCAAATCCATTTTATTGATACAAACCACGAGGTGAGGGATCTGCAACAGGGAAGCGATAAAGGCATGCCGGCGGGTTTGCTCCAGCACACCCCGCCGGGCATCAATCAGGACGAGCGCGACGTTGGCTGTGGAGGCGCCGGTGACCATATTGCGGGTATACTGAATGTGGCCCGGCGTGTCCGCGATGATGAATTTGCGCTTTGGGGTAGAAAAGTACCGGTAAGCGACATCAATGGTGATGCCTTGCTCCCGTTCCGCCTTCAGGCCATCGGTCAGCAGGGCCAGGTTGACGCCTTCCTCCCCCCGGCGCTCGCTGCTTTCCCGCACTGCATCGTACTGGTCCTCGAAAATTGATTTACTATCGTACAACAAACGGCCAATCAGGGTGGATTTGCCATCGTCTACGCTGCCCGCCGTGGTAAAGCGCAGCAGTTCCATATTATCATAATTTTCCATATTTCTTACGGCTTAGGTCGTTTTTGAATTAAGAGGTGATCGTTTACAACAAGGCTGCTGCCAGCTTGCAAAGCCCGCCGGTGCCGTTTGCTAAAGCAGGGCTGGCCAGCGTGGCGGCACTACAGTTGTTGTGTTTTAGAAGTAGCCTTGTTTCTTGCGGTCTTCCATAGCGGTTTCGGAGCGCTTGTCATCGGCACGTCCGCCACGCTCGGTTTTCCGGGCGATGGATACTTCCTTGATGATGTCTTCAACGGTGGCGGCCTCGGATTCCCAAACCCCCGTGCAAGTCATATCGCCGATAGTACGGCAGCGGACCATGCGTTCTTCCACCGCTGCGGCTTCCTCCGGTCGCTTCTGGATATACTCGCAATCGGCTAGCAAAATGCCGTCCCGTTCGAAGACCTTGCGCTTGTGCGCGAAGTAAAGATTGGGCAGCTCCACCTCCTCCATGGCGAGGTACATCCACACATCGAGCTCCGTCCAGTTGCTGATGGGGAATACCCGGAAATGCTCGCCGAATTGCTTCTTGCCGTTAAACAGGTTCCAGAGCTCCGGGCGCTGATTCTTGGGGTCCCATTGCCCAAATTCATCCCGGTGAGAAAAGAAACGCTCTTTGGCACGGGCTTTTTCCTCGTCCCGGCGGGCACCGCCCAGGGCAGCATCAAACTTGCCTTGCTCCAGGGACTCCAACAGCACGTGCGTCTGCAGGTAGTTGCGGCTGGCGTTGTACCCTTTTTCCTCTGTGATTTTCCCCTGGTCAATTGCTTCCTGAACGGAGCCGACGATCAACTTGGCGCCGGTCTCTTCCACCAGTTTGTCGCGGTAAGCAAGCGTTTCCGGGAAGTTATGCCCGGTATCGACATGCAGCAGCGGGAAGGGGATATTCGAAGGGTAGAAGGCCTTTCGGGTTAGGTGCACCATAAGGATGGAGTCTTTGCCGCCGGAGAACATCAGAACGGGGCGCTCAAACTGAGCAGCAACTTCACGCATGACGAATATGGACTCCGATTCCAATTCTTTAAGGTGGTTGAGGTGGTAACTCATACTGAATAGGTATTTACGCTAAGCCCTGATGGGGAGATATATGGCCACAGGTGCTTTTGGCTTATGAACGTTTAATGTAAGGTTCTAGAAATTCAAAAATCTGGTTTACGCTTTCTTCCAGTGTTTGTTGGTCGGTCCGAATTTCCAGGGCAGGCTCGGGAGGCGCTTCGTAGGGGGCGTCAATGCCTGTAAACCCCTTGATATCACCGGCTCTGGCCTTTTGGTACAAGCCTTTGACGTCTCTGGATTCGCAGACCTCAAGGGGGGCGTTGATGTAAATCTCCAGAAAGTCGCCTGCGCCAATAATCTGCCGGGCCATCTTCCGGATTTCCCGGGTAGGGCTGATGAAGGAGTTGAGCGTGATGATGCCGCTCTGGAGGTACAACTTCGCTACCTCGGCAATGCGCCGGATATTCTCCACCCGGTCCTCCGGGCTAAAGCTCAGGTTGCTATTGATGCCGCTGCGGATATTGTCGCCGTCCAGGACCTGGGCAAAGTAGCCTTCGTTGTGCAGGCGGCGCTCCAGGTGCTGGGCGATGGTGCTCTTGCCCGAGCCTGATAAGCCTGTAAGCCAGGCCACCTTGCTATGCTGGCCCAAACGGCGTTCGCGGTCTTCTCGTTGCAACAGCCGGTCAAAAATCGGATGGATATGCTCTGCCAAAACAGGTGCTTTTGGCTTCGGGTAGCCCTTCTTAGTGGGATCGGCGAGTGTTTGTCAATGCGCCCGGAAGCGCCGGGGTGGCTATTTCCCGAAGATGGATAAATAATTTGACACACAAATGAACCGCAAAGAAATAAGATTTTTCCTATATGCCCAAACGTTTTATTCATTGTGTTCCGTTAACGCTTCGTATCCTTGCAACTGCGCATCAGCAGTGCAGCGCAAAGATGTAAAATAGATTTAAATCTATTGGATTTATAGAGATTAATTTGAACTCAATTTATGGACGGCAATAATTTCGAGACGCAAGCCATACGTGGGCAAATGCCCCGCACCGCCCAACGGGAGCACAGCGCGCCGCTCTTCCTGACCTCCAGCTTTGTTTTTCCCAACCCTGAGCAGATGGAGGCTGCCTTCCGGGGCGAAGCGGATGACAATATTTACAGCCGCTACAGCAACCCCAACACGGATGAGCTCGTGCAAAAAATCTGTGCCATGGAGGGGGCAGAGGATGGCTTCGCGCTGGCCTCTGGCATGTCCGCGGTCTTTGCCAGTATGGCTGCTTTTCTGCACTCAGGCGATCATATCCTGGCTTCCCGGGCGGTATTTGGCTCCACTCACCAGATCCTAACCGAACTTTTCCCCCGTTGGGGTATCAGCCATACTTATGTGGATGCTCTCGACGTAAGCCAATGGGCTGGCCAAATCCGGCCTGAGACGAAAATGATCGTGCTGGAGACCCCTTCTAACCCCGGCTTGCAGCTTATTGACCTCGAAAAGGCGGGCCAGCTGGCCAAACAGCATAACCTGCTCCTTAACGTCGACAACTGCTTCGCCACACCCTATTTGCAGCAGCCGGGGCGGTACGGGGCAGATCTAGTAGTGCACTCCGCCACTAAATGGATGGATGGCCAGGGCCGGGTGCTGGGAGGCATTGTAGTCGGCAAAGCCAGCCTGATCGAAAAGCTCCGCTTTTTCTGCCGGCATACTGGCCCGGCGATGTCGCCCTTCAATGCCTGGGTGCTTTCGAAAAGCCTGGAAACCCTAAGCATCCGCATGGAGCGGCACTGCTGGAATGCCCTCCGGATGGCGGAGTGGCTGGAACAGCAGCCGGGGGTAGCGCGTGTGTATTACCCTCATCTTAGCAGCCACCCTCAGTATGAGCTGGCTAAACGGCAGATGGCTTTGGGCGGGGGTATCGTGGCGTTTGATCTGAAAGGCGGGCTGGAAGCGGGCCAACGTTTCCTGGGCCGGATTCAGATGTGCTCTCTTTCCTCCAACCTGGGAGATACCCGGACTATCGTGACCCATCCTGCCTCCACCACCCACGCTAAGCTCTCGGAGGCAGAGCGGTCTGCGGTGGGTATAGGCCCGGGGATGATCCGGGTATCGGTAGGTTTGGAGGCTCTGAAAGACATTCAACAGGATGTGCAGCAGGCGCTGCAAAAATGAGCCTCAGACTGCTCTTTTCTGATATGCGCTGAAGTAAGGGCTTGCCCGCAGCCTTTTGCCACCCTTGTATTAAGGCTCCCGTTGAGAACAGCGCTATTATGACCTGCGGGTCCGGTTCGCCTTGCGGCCGCAGCTTTCCCAAATTGAGGGCTCAGCTTTAAAACTTATACTTGATCTGTGCACTGACCGAGCTGCGGGTTTGCCCTTCAATCTGCTCATTGCCGCTGCCGAAAGTGCTTTGGTTTTTCCAAAAGGTCTGTGCAAAGCGCCCCTCAAGGGTGAGGTTGCGGATGCCCCGGTACCGGAGGTTGAAGTAAAACCGGCTGCCACGGTTGTAGTAAGCTGGAATGGAAAAGGTATACAACAGGTTGTTCTCGTAAGAATAAAACCGGGTTTGGAAGCCATCTGTATCGAAAAGGGAATAGCGGGCCGTAAAGGAAAAGGGGAAAGTGGTTGGCCGGTACAAGACATCCTGGTAGAGCGCAAAGCCGCTTTGCCGGTTATTGATCTCATTATCGGTATAGCCCACATCAAGCCGGCTGCGCAGCTCCAATGCTTTGGTGACTTTCTTGGCGATGTGGAGCCGCGTTTGGAAGATGTGCCGGTCGAGGGTAAAATCATTTTTGCCTTCAATCTTATTGATATTCTGGGCTTTATGCTCTTCCCGCACCTCGAGGTAAATTTCCAGGTCCCGCTTTTTGAAATAAGTCAGGCGGGCACGGTACTCGTATCCGGTGGAGGGGGCGTCTACATTAAAGCGCAGCCAGGGGTGCCGCCAGGTATCGAAGTAGGTGCTCAGCCGCCAGCTTTTGTGCGGCCGGACTTCCAGCCCCAGGTAGATGCCGGTCTCGTTTTGGGCCCCGAAGGATTCCCCGAAGGCGTTCGCATTGAGCGCCTGATAATTGCGGGGGTAGTGGCGTACGAGCACTGCGAGGTCCACTTTGCGGTCCAGGCCCATCAGCAATCCATTGACCGTAGCGATGGCGCCATTGGAAGAACGGGCGGTCTCCCCAAAGAAGTTGAAATTCTGGAAAATAAAGCTGTAGTCCAGGCTGATGTTGTAAAGGCTGTTGCCCGTAAAGTCAAACTGATTGTTCGGCCTTGGGCGGAACTGGGAAAGCTCTGCGTCCAGGTTTTCGTAAAGCCCATTAAGGGCAACATGCCCGTATCGGTCGTTCCATTTCACCTGGCCGCCGATGGTGGTTTGGCCAACAGCGTCTTCGTCAGCAATTTCGTTGGGTGTGCGGTGCAAGCCATCAAGGTCGAGAGAGCTGGCCCGGCGGATTTCTTCTTCCAGGTCAGTGGTGTCCGCTTCCAGCAAATTAGCGCTCCGGCGGCGGTAGGAGCCCAGGGCGGTGACCTCAATCTGTTCGCCAATAGCCAGCGTGACCCCGGCGCCGCGCTGGAAGAGCGATTCATTGACCGAAGTGTAAGGGCGCAGGGTACGGGAGGTCCGTTTGATATTCATAACCAGAGCGCTTTTGCCATAGCCAAAACCGCTGTAGAGGATCAGGCCCTGGCCAAAGCTTACCGCAAAGTCGCCCAGTGCGATGGCTTTAATGCGCCGGTTGTAGTCTTTCAGGAAAAGATGGGCCGAGTAAAAATCAAAACCATAGGGGTTACTGCCTTTGAAAAATTCCTCACCCCGGTCTTTTTCAGCGGTAAAGCCAAAACTCAGCCGGTTGCTATAGGCGTGTTTGTAACGCATATAGAATTGGTTGGGGTCGCCCCGGTAACGGGAGCCGGTTTCGCCCTCGCCCAAAGCGGTATAGCCACGTTGTTCTTCCAGGATACGGGCCCACCGCAGGTAAAGCTCATTGCGCCCTTCGGTCAGCATTTGCCAGACCGGGGTTTGATAATCATCCAGGTCGCCGCCTACCCGCACAAAGGGCAGCAACCGGCGGATCGTCAGCAAGTCAAAACTGGGAATAGCTTGCAGCTCGTAAATTGAGATAAATGCACCTGCGGTACGCCGGTAATTGAAGAATTCCAGGATTTGTATGTCTGACAGCAAATTGAGGTCCTGCAGCTGGCCTTCAGTGACCTCATTGAGGTTAAGCGGGTTTTCCCGGTAAAAGTCGAGCTCTTCGAAGATGGTATTGAAGTCGAAATTACCCTCGCTCTCGGTATTTTGAAGGAAATCTTCAATCACTTGCTGGTCGGGGTCGGTGGGTTGTACCAAAGAATCGACCTGGCTCCAGGCGGAGAGCGCAAGGGTCAGGCAAAGCAGTAGCAGGGTAAAACGCATAATGGGCCAAAGTTGAAGCTCAAAGATAAGGGCTTCCAGCAGATTAGCGCGCTTTATGGAGGCCTTTCTCGGCATGCCGGTGGGCCCAGGCGGGGATGTCTAGGTAATGAATGGACTTGCGTTCGAAGGGGGCTTGCTCCGCGCTGCGCAGTTGGCCGGCAAACGCCCGGAATGCAGCCGGGTGCTCCAGGGGGGGCTTTTTCACTAATTCATTCAGAAAACGGAGCGTTTGGAAGAGCATAGGGCTCAGATCGGTAGCTTTATCAAACAGCCGGCGGACCGCCTTGATCAGGTAGTCTGCCAATTGGTAATTTCCAAGCTCATAGTGGCACAGCAAGTGCAACATACGGGTATTGTGGAGGAGGTCTTCGCGCAGGGACCCCGCTTTGAGGTGGATGATCTCGTTGAGGTAGTCCAGGGCTTCGGCGTACTGCTGCTGGCAAAAGTGCAAGTAGGCAAATTTATAGTAGAACAGCAGTATCCGGTGGACATCCGTGTGCACTTCCGCCGCCTTGAGCTCTTGTTTGATTTCCGGGATAAGGGCAACGCCTCTCGCGTAGTTGTGGCTGACAAATGCATAATTGAGCTGGCTGAGGTAGAAGTAGACCCGGGCAATAAGGTCAGAGCTCTTATCGAGGCGGTCCCGCGACGCCTCGTAGAAGCCCTCAAACCGGCGTAGGCATTCCTCAATAGCCGGGGCGTCATCCAGCATATAGTACAGGACCATCAGGTAGTAGAGCGCCCGGATGTAGAGTGTGGGGTCCTTTTCCCGCATGGGGTCATCCGTTTCAAAGAGGGCTGCCCAGCGGCGGGCGTACCGCAGCGCGCTTTCGAAGTCCAGCAGGATATAGTGGTACCACATATACGCCTGGTAGAGGTTGGCCTTTTCAAAAAAGGTTAGGTCGTTCGAGAGGAAGTCCCGCGGCAGCTGCGCTTCAAAAAAATCCTGGACGGCGGCGACTTCCGCCCCCGATTTGACGTGGCCGTGTTGGATATACCAGCCTTGTACTTGTATGTTGAAGTTGGAAAAGAGGTTGCTGGAGTGGGCGATCCGGCTTCGTTGCTGCGCTTCTTCCAGCAGTCCCTCCATCTTGTTCTCAACCCGCCGGCTCCGGGTAATATGGCGAGCTTCAATCCGCTTCTGGAACTCGATAATCTCCAGGTGAAGGGTATCTTGATGGTGCTCTTGAGCTTTGCCTTTGATACGCTCCAGGGTTCTGAGCGCTTGCATGTACATCCCTTTGCTGTAGAGAATCCGCGCAAAGTCGATCTGCTCGTGAATAAAGATTTCCAAGTCCTTTTTGATGTAGATCAGGCGGAGGCTTTTAAGGATTTGCTGGTAGAGGTGCCGCTTGTGGTTAGACAACGTCCGTTTGCTGATAGCGGGCAGTTCGCGGAGTATTTTCGACTCGTCGTAAAAGGCCATCTGGTTGAGCAGGTCAAACAGCTGTATGAAAGTGGCCCCTTCCTGAAACCGGTTAGCGTAAAGCTTGAAATTGCGCTTCTCGGATTTATTTAGCGACTGTACCAGGGTGAACAGGTAATCTTTAGGTGTTTTGAGTATCACAGGGCGATTATTTTAGTGTGCTGATTATCAGTGTTTTATGGAGTTATAGTTGGTGTTGAGCCTCACATTGAACTGCAAAAGTAAGTATACCAGGAGAAATTCTTCGTCTAAATTTGATTTTCAACAAGCAAGCATTAGGCATTCGATAGCAGCCCATTCAGCAACTGGGGTAGCCCTGTACTGGTTTCAAAACATTCAAAATGAATTCTAATGAAAAAAATTGAAGCTATCATCAGGCTATCGAGATTTGAGCAGGTACGAGACGCCCTTGCGCAAATCGGTGTCCGTTTTTTTACGCTAACTGAAGTAAAAGGCTTCGGTCTGCAAGGCGGCACCAAGATGGTTTATCGGGGCAGTACGTACGATTCTGACTTTACTGCCCGGCTGCAATTAGACATACTCTGCAATTCTGACAAGGTGGATGAGATTGTGGAAACAATCATGAAAGCAGGCCGCACGGGAGAAGTGGGGGATGGCAAAATCGTTGTGTATGATGTCGAGCATGTTGTGCGCATCCGCACGGCAGAGACAAATGCCGAAGCCATATAGCATTACAGTGGCTGTCTTGCCTTTGGGCTCCCACGCTTAACCTTAACCTGTTTTTAGCCACGGGGCTGCCGGTCGGCGTGCCGCCTGCCCTCACTTATTATGCCCTGCCTCTATTTGCCAAATTTTTAAGATTAACGAACCGGGCTGGTCCGGGAAGCGGGTGGTATACTCGTTGCTATCGGGTTATTCCAATTGATGCTTGTTGAGTTATTTCAATCATTTATTGAACCATTAATGACGATAAAATGAACGAAGCATTATTCACGGCCAATAATGTGTGGATGCTGGTTGCTACTGTCCTGGTGTTTATCATGCACCTTGGCTTTTCCTCACTTGAGGCGGGCTTTGTGCAGAAGAAGAACACGGTCAACATCTTGTTTAAGAATGCGATGATCATTGCGATCGGGCTGCTGACGTACTTTGTTGTCGGTTTCAACCTGATGTACCCGGGCGTCAACGAAGGCGGATTCTTTGGCTTTGGCGGTTTTGGGCTAAGCATGCCCGAAGGCGATGCCGGAGCGATTGCCTACGCAGATGGTGGTTATACCTACTACACGGATTTTATTTTTCAGGGCATGTTTGCTGCCACTGCTGCTACCATTGTATCCGGTGCGGTAGCGGAGCGGATTAAGCTCAACGCTTTTCTGCTCTTTGCGACCCTTTTTGTAGCCATCAGCTACCCTATTACCGGTATGTGGAAGTGGGGGGCAGGCTGGCTGGAGGCTGCCGGTTTTTACGATTTTGCCGGTTCTACCCTGGTGCACGCGGTAGGAGGCTGGGGCGCTTTAGCGGCCGTGCTGCTGTTGGGGGCCCGCCGGGGCAAGTACCTCAAATCCGGTGGTATCAAGCCCATACCTGGCCACAGTATGCCACTGGCTGCGATCGGCGTATTTCTGCTTTGGTTTGGCTGGTTTGGGTTCAACGGCGGCTCCGTGCTGTCTGCTGATCCGGTTGCTGTCTCCCTGGTCTTCGTGACTACCTCCCTGGCCGCTTCTGCCGGGGCAGTAGGTGCTTTTTTTACCTCCTACTACCTCTTTAAGTCGCACGATCTGTCGATGGTGCTGAACGGCATACTGGGCGGGCTTGTAGGCATTACTGCGGGTGCGGATTTGATGGCTCCCATACAAGCCATTATGATTGGCGGTATTGCCGGCGTCATCATTCCCATTTCTGTGGTTTCTTTCGACCGCATCAAAATTGATGATCCGGTGGGGGCCACCTCCGTTCATTTGGTGTGCGGTATTTGGGGTACCCTGGCAGTAGGCATCTTTGGTGCCAAAGCTGGCTGGAGTCAGCTTTGGGTGCAGCTTTACGGCACCCTGGCGGTAGGTGCCTTTACTTTTGCTTTCGCCTTTGGGCTGATGTACCTCCTCAAAGTAACGATGGGTATCCGCGTCAGCGAAGATGAAGAAGAGAAGGGCCTGGATGTAGCCGAACATGATATGGAAGCCTACGAAGAGGGCACGGTTACCGAACCAGCCTATCAGTTGATGAAGTAAAACAAGCGGCAGCGCTGAAGTTGCCGGATTAGTATGAAAAAACAACGACATCTGATTGCATAAAAAAGGCTCCTGGCGGCATCCAGGAGCCTAAGCAGAACCGGCAATCCGAATTCCGCTCTTGGTTACCACAAATTTAGGGGAAAGAGAGCCTTTCTCCAAAAGGATCGAACAATCAAACATTTACGGATTATAAAAACGGAATGGAATATGTCGAAATCAAAACTCGAGTACATTTGGCTGGACGGCTCAGTGCCTACGCAGGGCCTGCGTTCAAAAACAAAGATTGTTAAAAATTTCAGCGGCGAGCTAGACGATTGCCCTGTCTGGTCGTTTGACGGCAGCTCTACCAATCAGGCGGAGGGTGGTTCATCGGATTGCCTGCTCAAGCCCGTTGCGATCTACCCCGACCCTGACCGCCGCGCCGGGTTCCTGGTGATGTGCGAGGTGCTAAACGCCGATGGCAGCCCCCACGAGACCAATGGCCGGGCGACGATCAACGACGATGATGCAGACTTCTGGTTCGGTTTCGAACAGGAGTACTTCCTTTGGGATTTGGAAACCCAAAAGCCTTTGGGCTTCCCTGCTAACGGCTACCCCCGCCCACAGGGGCCTTATTACTGCTCTGTTGGTGGCGGCAATGCCTACGGCCGGGAGGTAATCGAGGAGCACCTCGATCTTTGTATTGATGCAGGCCTAAATATTGAAGGCATCAATGCAGAGGTAGCTGCCGGGCAGTGGGAGTTCCAGATATTCGCTAAGGGCGCTCACGAAGCTGGCGATCAGGTATGGATTGCCCGCTACCTCCTGGAGCGTACCGCTGAAAAGTACGGGCTGGGCATCAACTGGCACTGCAAACCGCTGCATGGCGACTGGAACGGGTCGGGCATGCACGCCAACTTCTCCAACTCTCTGTTGCGGGAAGCTGGCAGCCGCGAAATTTACGACGAAGTCTGCCAGGCCTTTGGTGCTTCTCCTGAGATTATTCAAGCCCACATTGACGTATACGGGGAAGACAATCACCTTCGGTTGACGGGCGACCACGAGACACAGTCCATTGATAAATTCAGCTACGGCATTTCTGACCGGGGCGCCTCTATCCGCATTCCCATCGCTACCGTTGAGAATGGCTGGAAAGGGTGGCTGGAAGACCGCCGGCCCAACTCTGCCGCTGACCCCTACAAAGTAGCTGCACAGATCATCAGAACTGTTCACACGGCCAAAAAGCCTGCTATGGCATAAGGGGGCGCAACGCAAGTTTAGCTGAGCGGCCCGTTAAGTTCTAGTTCCTGCATAGAAGTATGCATTGTGCTGCCCCTGGCATTGTTGGGGGCAGCTTTGCTATAAAAGCAGGACTGCCGTTTACTAAACTTTATCTGCTGTAACCCCCCGTAAGTGAGGAAGAATTGTTATTTTTCCGAAAGACAGAACAGGAACTAATTTCAAAACCTTATGGGATACCTTGGCCTTTTGGTCCAAAGCGAACCAATTTTGCTTAGGCCGGCACCAAAACCCAAAATCCCAGTAGAGGTTCAACCACAAAACCTAAGCATATTTCTATGAGTCTTTCCAGATTTCAAGCGCTCGACACGATTCTTAATCGGTCTGGGTTTGAGTTGGAGTACGTTGACGTACCCGATCCAAAAATTTCTAACTTCTTCGGCTGCAATGTCTTCAACGAGGCGTCGATGAAGGAATACATGACAGAAGAAGCGTTCAGCAATGTAAAACTGGCGATAGAGTCTGGTGCCAAGCTTTCCCGCGAGGATGCCGATATCGTCGCCGATGCGATGAAGCGCTGGGCGCTTGACCGGGGTGCGACGCACTACACCCACTGGTTTCAGCCACTGACGGGGCGCACAGCCGAAAAGCACGATTCCTTCTTCACCCTTCGCCCCGACGGAGAAGTGGTAGAGGAATTTACCGGTGATACCCTGGTGCAACAAGAACCGGATGGCTCTTCCTTCCCGGGAGGCGGCTTGCGCTCTACCTTCGAAGCCCGGGGGTATACTGCCTGGGACCCCTCTTCCCCCGCCTTCATACTCGAAGTAGGGGAGGGCAAAACTCTCTGCATCCCTACTATATTTGTGACCTACGGAGGCGATTCCCTGGATTACAAATTGCCGCTGCTCAAGTCGCAGTCTTTCCTGGAAAAAGCAGCTATTCCGGTGTGCAAGCTCTTCGATGAAGCGGTTTCCAAAGTATGGGTGACCCTGGGCTGGGAACAGGAGTATTTCCTGGTTGATGAGGCGCTGTTCAATGCCCGGCCAGACCTGCTGCTGACGGGCCGGACGCTGCTGGGCAAGCATTCGCCCAAGGGCCAGCAACTGGATGACCACTACTTCGGGTCTATCCCGGAGCGGGTCTATGCGTATATGCGCGATCTGGAAACGGAATGCCACAAACTGGGCATACCTGTGCGCACCCGCCACAACGAAGTAGGGCCGGGCCAGTACGAGCTGGCGCCTATGTTTGAAGAGGTCAACCTGGCCGTTGACCATAATCAGCTGTTAATGGACCTTATGGACCGGGTGGCCCGCCGCCATAAGTTGCGCGTGTTGCTGCATGAGAAGCCCTTCGCCGGGGTGAATGGCTCTGGCAAGCACAACAACTGGTCAATGTCTACCAATACCGGGAGCAACCTGCTGTCCCCGGGCAAGAAGCCGGGCAGCAATCTGCGCTTCCTGACTTTCTTTGTCAATACCATCCAAGCGGTGTATAAGTACGCTGATATCCTCCGGGCCAGCGTGGCTTCCGCGTCCAATGACCACCGCCTGGGCGCCAACGAAGCGCCGCCGGCCATCATCTCGGTCTTTATCGGTGAAACGCTCTCCAAGGTGCTGGAAAGCATCGAAAATGGCTCCAAACTGGATGAGGCGGGCGTTAAGGAAGTCATTGACTTGCTCAACAAAGTGCCAAACCTGGAGCTGGATAATACTGATCGGAACCGGACTTCCCCCTTTGCCTTTACAGGCAATAAGTTTGAAATCCGGATGGTTGGCTCTTCTATGAACTGTGCAGCCCCTATGACGGTCATGAACTCTATCGTAGGCCAGCAGCTGAAGGAGTTTTACGATGAGGCGAAAGGCCTGATGGATAATGGGCAGGACCGGGATGCCGCCATGCTCACCATACTGAAGCGGTACATCAAGGAGTCTAAGCCGATCCGCTTTGAAGGGGATGGCTACAGCGATGAATGGCGGGAAGATGCCGAAAAGCGGGGCCTGACCAATACGCCCAATACGCCAGATGCCCTCAATTCCTACGTTTCGAAGGAAGCCGTAGAGCTCTTCACGTCCAGCGAGGTCTTCACCGAAAAGGAATTGCACGCGCACTATGAGGTTATGAACGAGAACTACGTCCTTAAGCTGCAAATTGAGGCACGTACTATGGGAGAAATGGTCATCAACCATATCGTCCCAGCCGCAGTTAACTACCAAAGCGAACTGGCCGATAGTGCCATCAAGCTCAAAGAACTGGGCTTGAGCGAACAGGACTACAAAACCCATGTGGACCTGGTCAAGCTGATTTCGGAAAACATCAACCTCATCAAACAGAAGGTGAACGAGATGACGAATATCCGCCGCGAGGCCAACGAAATGGAGGGCGCCAACGAGATGGCTAAAGCCTATTGCTACAAGGTGAAGCCATTGATGGAGGACATCCGCACCTATGCCGACCGCCTGGAGTACCTGGTTGACGACCGGGAGTGGCCGCTGATCAAGTACCGGGAGCTTATGTTTGTGCGCTAGCGCTCCGGAGACAAATTTAATTGCAAATCAAAACGGTTCGGGCCATAAATTGGTGTCCGGGCCGTTTTGTTTTGGTATAGCGTGGCAATTGCTATTTTTACGCCGTTTCCATCTCAAACCATTATCACCCATGCCAACCACTCGACGCCTGGCTGCGATCCTATTTGCTGATATTACCGGATATACCGCTATGATGCAGCGGGACGAAGAGGATGGCATGCGGCGCCTGCGCCGTTTCAGAGCGGTACTTCAGGAAACAGTGCCCAAGCACGGCGGGCGGATTATTCAGCATATTGGTGACGGTAGCCTATTGATCTTTGAAAGTGCTGTGGAAGCTGTCGCCTGTGCTCAGGAAATCCAGCTTTTGCTCCAGATTAACCCTAAAGTCCCGCTCCGCATCGGCATCCACCTGGGGGATATCGTTATGGACGAAGGGCAGGTTTACGGCGATGGCGTCAATTTGGCTTCCCGGGTAGAAGCCCTCGGCGCACCGGGCTCGGTACTGGTAACGGGGCGGCTCGTCCCGGACCTGAGCAGCCACCCTGAGTTTAAGGCTGTGCCCCTGGGGCATTTCAATTTGAAAAACGTCTCTAAACCGGTAGAAGTCTTTGCTATGCAGGGCGATGGGCTTTACGTCCCCGCTGCGGAGGAGCTATCACAATTGCCCCTGGAAACCCAGCAAGCCAAGTCGGGCCGCAGGACGCTTATATCCCTCACCTTGTTGGCTATCGTGCTTGGTGCCCTGCTATGGTATTTCTGGCCCACGGCGCAGGCTTCGGATATCCCCACGCCTTCCATAGCTGTTTTGCCTTTTAAGGACCGCAGCCCCGACGGTGGCCAAGCTTACTTTGGAGATGGTATTGCTGAAGATATCGCCTACGCCCTCGGCAAAGCCAAGGGGCTTAAAGTCGCCGGGCGAGCCTCTGCCTTTGCCTTTCGGGCGGAGGATGCAGATCTGTCCTCCATCCGGGAGCGCCTTGGCGTGCAAACGATCCTGGAGGGCAGTGTGAACCGGCAGGGAGACCGGGTTCGGGTTACGGCTCAGCTGGTTGGCACTGACGACGGCTATCAACTTTGGTCAGAGCGTTACGACCGCAGGGTGGATGACCTCTTTGCCATTCAGGATGAAATTGCGCGCTCAGTGGCCAACGCGTTAAAGGTATTATTGCTTTCCGACGGTGTAGAGCAAGGCACGCAAAACCAGGAGGCTTACGAATGGTACCTCCGGGGCCGGCATATGCTCAGTCAGCGCTCCGATGGCGTGCAGGCCGCCACGGCTTATTTTCAGCGGGCAATTGAGCTGGACTCCAGCTTTGCGAATGCCTATACTGGCCTGGGCAATGCTTATCTATGGATGGGGTGGAACAACTACTTGCCTAGCCGGGAGGCTTTTCCACAGGCCCGCCGGCACGCGAAAGCGGCTCTGCAGCTGGATTCCACCCTGGCTTACGCTCATGCTGTACTGGGTGCCGTCAACCTGTGGTACGACTGGGAATGGGAGGCTGCCGAACAACGGCTGAACCTGGCCTTGCAGCTCAACCCGTCGGAGGCCTCTGCCTTGGTTGACCTCGGTTGGCTCCACCTGGTGCGGGGGCAGCCCCGCAAAGCCATCAGTTTCCTTGAGGATGCCCTGGAGGTCGACCCCCTGAACCTGGAATACAATATCGACCTGGCTGATTTTTACCGGATGCAGCACAAGTACGAAGCCGCCAGCCAAATTCTGGAGGATATTGCCCCCCTCTACCCGGATAATAGTGAAGTGGCCTGGATGTATGGCCTCCTGGACTACACCCGGCAGGAATACAAATCCGCCATCAGCCATTTTGAAAACGCCTACCGGCTTTCCGGCGAAGACGCCTGGTCGGGCATGTATCTTGCCATGGCGTTGGCTAACGCCGGCGAGCAGTCGGCGGCTTCTGAGTTGCTTCAAACACTGGAAGCAAGCCCGGTGGTGAAAAATGCCGCCCCCGTAGAACTGGCGCCGGTGTACTGGGCGCTGGGCCGGGAAGCCGCTGCGGTAGATTGGCTGCGGCGTAGCTTTGAATGGCAGGCCAATTACCTGATTTCACTGAAAGTGGATCCCATTTGGGCACCAATGCGGGAAGCACCGGTCATTCAGGAAATGATGACCAAGTTTGCGCCTCAGCCGCCCGGCGGATAGACAAACGGGGCGGGCTCTAAACTTTTCGGGGGCTTTTTACCGTTCCATAGCAAAGGTGACGCTCCCTTGGCGTTGCGTCTCAACCTAAAAAACACGACAATCTACAACATGATGACACGCATTCAATCTACTCTATTCTTCCTGGTGATGGCCTTGACAGTGGTGGGCTTTATGGGTTGCAATAATGATGATGACCGGGGGGGCTTTAACCTGTTTACAGTTGAGGATGATAAGATGCTCGGCATGGAGCTGCGGGATGAGATTCTGGATAATCCGGCGGAGTACCCTGTCTTGGAAGCCGCCCAGTATCCACAAGCTTACAACTACTTGCAAGGCATTGTCAATGATATAATCAACAGCGGGGAAGTAAAGTATGCACAGGAGTTCGCCTGGGAGGTCTATCTCATTGACGACCCGGAGACACTGAACGCCTTCGCTGCTCCCGGCGGTTACATTTTTGTCTACACCGGCCTGATTCAATTCCTGGAAGAGAAAGACGATTTTGTGGGCGTTATGGGCCACGAGATTGCCCATGCGGATTTGCGCCATTCCACACAACAGCTCACGCAGCAGTACGGCGTGGCAACCCTCCTGAGCTTGCTGCTGGGAGAAGACCGGGAACTGCTCACCAATGTCCTGGGCAGCCTGCTGGGCCTTAAGTTCAGCCGTGACGACGAGTCGCAGGCCGATGCGTTTTCGGTCATTTACCTCTGTGAAACGGAGTACGCCGCTAATGGGGCAGCCGGTTTTTTTGAGCAAATCGTGCAGGCAGGCACCGCTAACCCGCCGGAATTCCTTAGCACTCACCCCAATCCGGACAACCGGGTGGAAGACATCAATACGGAAGCGCAGGAGCGCAGCTGTGATACCACCTATGATTCAGATACTCAGGGGTGGGAGGCTTTCAAAAATGGCTTGCCGAATTAGGGCTTGGCCATTGAGAAAAACCTGCGGTTATACTCGTTACAAAGTGGTTTGGGAAAGCCCCGAATCACTTCATAACGAGTATAAAACAAATTGGCGCAAGGTCCTGCCTGTAGTTAGCCACAGGAGTCAGCTGCCCTGAATTTTGTCTTTGCTGAAATCCGTGGCAGCTGCCAATTCTTTCCTACCTTGCGGGTAAAAAATTATGGCCCTTGAGATTCAGCACACAGTATTAGAGCGCTTCCTGCGCTATGTGCAGGTTGATACGCAATCTGACCCGAATTCCGATACCTTTCCTTCCACCGAAAAGCAGAAAGACCTGAGCCGTATATTGGTGGAGGAGCTACAGGAAATGGGGGTGGAAGATGCTCACCTCGACGAGCACGGATATGTCTACGCTACCTTGCCATCCAATACCGATAAGCCGGTGCCTACCATTTGCTTTTGTTCTCATGTCGATACCTCCCCCGATTGCAGCGCATAGGCGTCAACCGTTTTTTAATTTGGCGATCAAATCGCCATGATTCTCCCT
>CAZNSK010000042.1:0-39753 GCA_964575505.1 uncultured Phaeodactylibacter sp. | reverse complement strand
TCAAGCTTGAGGTTGGAAAGGAGTTGATCAATTTGCATAGAAGGAAAATTAAAAAAAGGGGCATCACCCTCGGTGGAGGGCAATGCTTAGCTTGAAGGAATACGCTATTGCTTATCGTCGTTGGTTGTAATCCGAAGCGTTCCGTTCATTTTCCACTGAGCATGCTCTGCATTTTCGGAGGTACTGCTGGGTACGTGCAGTTCGAAGTTATCAAACTGATAAGAAATTTCGGCATTGCGGCCAGTCAGGCGCTCAAACAATCCAATTGCAAGGTCGGGCCAGTTCTTGGTCTCGTTAGTCATTTTTATGCGTTTAGTTTACTAATATAAATTCACCTTTTTAACGGAATATCAGAGTGGATGTTCAGCAACCTGAAGCCGCCGCCTGCCAAAACCCGCAAAGAACCCGGCGGAAGCGGCCAAGGTGCATCCCAGCAGTGCGTACCAAAGCAGCCCGAAGCCGGCAGTCTCAATGATTTGGAAGCCCAGATTGGGTGCCAGGATATGAGCAACGGAGTAGATCACGGAGAACAGCCCCATATAAGCCCCCCGGTTGCGTTTGTTGGTGAAATTCATGGCCATTGTGGCGATGAACGGCAAGCTAAGGATTTCCCCAACCGTCAGGGTTAGCATGCAGGCTACAGCAACACCGCCAAAAGCGCCGAAGATGTTGAACAATAAATAAGCGCACCCAATCAGGACCGTCCCGAGCATGATAACTTGCACGGGCCGGAACCGCCTCTCCAGCAAATAAATGAGGGGCATTTCCACAACTGCGATCAACAAGCCATTCATAGCCATCAAACGACCGATCTGCCCTTCATCCAGGCTGATTTCCTGCTTTAAAAACACAGGCAGGGTCGAAAACAACTGCATAAACGCTACGGCATTGAGCAAAGCCAGCAGCAAAAACAACAGGTACTTCCGGTCGTGCAAGGCCCGGGTGGGCGCGTTTTCTGCCGGTGCTGCTTCCTCTTCTGTTTCCAGGTACTTTTTCGGCAGCGCCATCCGGAAGAACAAGGCCGCGAGGATGCAGGTCAGGCCATCCACCCAGAACAACCACCCGTAGCCGTAGGCAACAGCGATCAGCCCGCCGGCGGCCGGCCCGGCCGCCCATCCCAGGTTAATGGCCAGCCGGAGCAAGGCTACCGCCCGGGTGCGGTTATCCTGCCGGGAGTAGGCAGCGATGGCCGAAAAGTTGGCCGGGCGGAAGGCATCCGCCAACGTGCTGCTTAAAAAGACCACCGCACAAACGGCATAGAAGCTTTGGACATACCCCAAACCGATAAAAAAGAAACCGCTGCTGAAAAGCGCCCAGAATTGAGTCTCGTAAAAGCCGATGCGGTCGACAAGTTTACCACCCAGGTAGGCACCGAGTACCGAGCCGGCCCCAAAGCTGCTCATAACCCAGCCAGTCTGCACCAGGCTGAACCCCAGCTGCTGCGTCAGGTAGACCGACAGGAAGGGCAGCACCATCGTGCCTGCCCGGTTGATGAGCAATACGCCGGATAGCAGCCAAATTTCTCTGGATAAGCCCTGAAAAGAGGCTTTGTAAGTGCCAATTGCTTTCCGGATCATTGGGTGTATTTTGGTAGCGGCAGCGCCCCGCGTTGGAGCCAAACCATAAAAGATATGGAGTACTACCCCAATTCAAAATGATTAGTTCCCAATGATCAGAATTTGCGGGCGGCAGGATGACTGGTAAGGTAGCTCGCTGGGCCGGAAGCCATAGCGAAGGGATGCAAAACAGCGAGTGAGGCCTTCCGCCGAAGTGAAGGCTCTTTCAACAAGCGTATGGTTTGATGCAATTGATAAGGCTGGTAAAAGCAGTGCAGAGGGGCAACCGGGAAGCAGGTACGAGGAATTCGAGTTTAGTCAATAGCGGTGTACGCTTAGCCCCGGTCTTCATACCATTGGTCTTCCGAAAAGGTCTTATCGCTCTTTTCTTTAGCCCGCAGCACCACCAGCGCCTGCAGCAGGAGCAAGACAGGCACCAGCATCATGCCGATTCCAATGACGTACATGGTGGGGTAAAGCATCATAATGATAACGCTAAGCACTAAAAGGGCGAATATCCAGGCGGTAGAAGTTTTATAGTGCATGCTAAGGATTTTAGTGATCGATCAGGCAGCATTGGGGAGCAGGCTGTCCATTTCCCGCATCATGTCCATCCAGGCTCCGCCATTATACACGTCCTCAAACCCCAGGATGCGGAGCGATAAAACGACCAGGCCGGAGCAGTAGCCCTCGTCGCAGAAGAATACCAGCGGTTTGCCGTATTCTTTTAACTCTTCCAGGTAGTAAAGGTGCATATCCCAGGGGATGTTAACAGACCCGGGGACGTTATTCTGATCGAATTCTTCGCGGTAGCGCACATCAATAAGTGTCGCTCGCTCTATGTTTTTAATGTCTCGGGCCCACATGGTGATCAGGTTTATATGAAGAAAAATTAGGATTTTCTTCAAGTTAACGGATTTTTGCCCGCCATGCACTGTCATTCGTCACCCCCGGCTAATGATTTACGGGGGCAAGCCATTTCAGAGGGGCGGCTGCCTCAAATGGGCCCGGGCCTTCCACCCTTAAGAGCAACGGGCAGAAACCACATAGCCGTACCCGAAGCTTCAGCAACTGTACTTCAGCCAATGCCAGGCACGCCCGCTGTGGAAACGTGGCGGATTATTGCACGGCTTCCACTGTAAACCCTGCTTCCCGCAGCAAGGCGATGACGCCTTCCTCTCCACCAAGGTGGCCTGCGCCGACCGCGAAGAAGGTAGGCCGTTGCGCCATCATCTTCGACATGACCGGGATCCAATTGCGGTTCCGCTGCACCAACAGGAGGTCCTCGTAGCCAGCTATACCGCCCTCTTCGTCCATCATGCTCTGCATGGCGTAGATGTCCTGATCTTTATACATCTCAACCATTTTGGCAAATTGATCCTGGCTGCCTTCCGTACCGCTGTTGATGGCCTCCATCAGCATTTCGGCCTGCACGCTGTAGGGGATGCTGTCAAACATACTCATCTGGTACTCGGCAGTCTCCAGCCCTTCTATTTCCATCTCCCGTTCCTTCGCCATTTTCATAAACTCCATTTCGTAAGACACCATGCTGCTTTCCGCATTGGGGTCGAAGCTCATCATGTCTTCTCCTCCGCCCAATACGGACAGGAACATCGGCTTGATGCGGTTCACAAACATCATCGGCAAGCCGATTTTCTCGAAGTGCGCACTCACCTGAGCGTATTCTGATTCGGTCAGCAAGTCGCTGAGTGTCGTATCGCCGGTCATGAAAGCCTTCATCATCAGGGGCATCATCTTAGACATGTCGGTCATATCTTCCATATCGATCTCGAAGGCCACGTGTTTTACCGACTCGAAGGCCTCCTTGGCAGGCGCAGTCAGGAAATAATCATCCCGGCCGATCATGTGGATTGTACCGTACAGATAGGAGGGGGCTTCCAACCCCTTGCCGGAAATTTTCCACAAGAGCGCTTTTTCGGAAGCTTCCGGCGCGTACACTGCAGAGGTAGGCTGTGCCCAGCCGGCAACAGCCGCAATCAGTACCGTAAGGAGTAATGCAAATCTTCTCATTGTTGTATTCTTCTAAAAATCATTATAGCAGCTGGCGCCGAAGCAGCACAGCTTGCAGATGTAAAATAATTTGTAAAAAGGGCCACAGCAGGAAGGGGTTGAGCCCCAATTCGTCCGGGCCTTACCGGGGTCTGCAGCGCTTAGGTTGGCTAGTTGCGTACAATTTTAGGTAACAAAAGACCGGGAAATCGGTTGCAGGGAATTTAGGTTTTAAGACCTTTTTACGATATTGACGTAAAAATGCCCCCGCGACAACGGAGGCACTTCGACATACAATTAGAATCCCATGATAAAAAGTTACACCACGTGTAGTGGCGAATTGCGTCTTAATTTGTGAATAATTAACGGCCAACCCGCAGCGCGAATTGCCCTAAGGGACCGGAATCTGATCAAGCCTAGGCAAATTTCGGCCAAAGTGCCGGGTGGCTGGGATCAGGCATTTTTTTTCGTAACTTGTTACCCCAAGCCAAATGACCCGTCTAAAGGGCAAAACCGGATATGCCGCTTGATCCTACGCGGCTCCCGCCAGGCGCATTCCTGAAGAGAACGACCCGGCGGCAAAACTGTCATTTATCAAAACAAAATATTAAAACTATGTCTGTAAAGGCGAAATACCAACCTGTGCTCGACCTCGGTGAAGAGCTTAACGTACAAGATGGGTACGTAGAAGAAATGGACGGCACCCTGAAAATGGGGGGAACGGCAGCCACCCAGTACCACAAGAACCTGCTGTGGGATAAGATCAAAGAGATTGGCGGGGAGAACCCTTCTGATCTGCAGGCCGATATTAAGGTGGCTACCGAAGATTACTTCCATAAGCATACGGTAAAGAGTGGAGAAAGCCTCTCCAAAATTGCCAAGCAGTACTACGGCGATGCCTCCAAATACATGCTGATCTTTAATGCGAATACGGACCAACTAAAAGACCCGAACCTGATTCACCCTGACCAGGAGCTCACTATCCCCTTCCCGTCTTAAAACAGGTGCGCCAGCCGGCTGCCAACGCCCCTAAATGCTTGGGGCTCCGGTTGGCAACCATTCTGATTGCACAGCTTCGGGCAGTACACCCCTGCCCGAAGCTATGCTCCTTTACCGCTCCGGCAAGCGGCTCAACACTTCGTGCTGTTTACTGCCCGCGAACGAAACTGTTTTTTTAGCTTACTCCAAAACGGTTTGCAGGATACTGTGGGCATTGATCACCGGGAAATTATCAATATGGTATTGGTAGAACGCCAGCAGCTTATCCAGTAAGTGCTGCCGCATCCGGCGGTTCATCTTCACCTCGTGGCAATTGCCGTAGCCACACCGCAACAACTGGTACAACAGGTGGCTGCTGTCCTCACCCAACTGTTGGTGCCCGCTCCGGCTCAGGCTGGTAAACGTGCCCTCCTGCAAGTCGAAAAAAGGCGTAGACGCCGACCATTCCCCGCTCGGGACAAAACCAAGGTAAAAGCTGAGCTCCAGCAAAAAGTGCAGATGCAAATTGCCAATTGGGGCCTGGGTTTGATCAAGAAACTGGAATGTGCGGAACAGAAAATCGAATAAACGCTGATTGGCTTCGGGCTCCCGGATCGATTTGCGGGCCACCTCTGCCATGAACAAGCCCACCGCGCTTTTCTGCACATCGAAGGGCAGGGATTGGTAGACGGCTGCGCTTTTGATTTCTTTGATCCGGTTGAGCCCCCGCTCCTGTTTGTCGTACGCCACCATATCCACCAATGACATGACCTGCAGCAAACCAGGGCTGACGCTGGCTTTCTTCTTGCGCACTCCCGGCACCAAGTAGCTCCGCATACCTTTAGCCTCGGTAAAGATGTCTGCGATCACGCTGGTTTCGCTGTATTTCATAGCACGGAAAACAATACCCCGGGTCTTGATCAGCACGGTATAAAGGCTTTTCGAATAAAGATAGCAGTATTCATCGAAAAACAGCCCGGGCTCGTCCATTATCCTTGATTCGTGCAACCCTATGCCCCTACATTCGTCTATGTAGTAAAGCAGCAGTTCACCCCTGCTGCCGTATTCATCCGACTTAACACACAACCATGAAGACCCTGATCACTATTGCCCTGAATATAGGGTTAACCCTCAGCCTTTTGGCAAGCTGCCCGCCGCAGGAGTATTCCTGCATCGTAGCGCCCATTTTAACGCACCGCCTGCCCACGGGGGCCTGGACCGGGCAAAACCAGCATCAGGAGCCTGTCCAAATCCTGTTCCACAAAAATGGCCTGGCGCAGCTTGTGCCGTCCGCCCCACCAGCTACGGTTGAGCCTCTGCTGTACGAGTGGAAAGCCATTCCCGGTCCGGCGGGGTGCGCTTCCCTTAAGCTCACCGACCTTAAGTACGGCACAACGGATACTTTTGCCGTGAATGCAGCCTGCAACACCCTCAGGCTGTCTAACGCAGCACAGGCGACGGAGTGGACGCTGAGGCAGGAAGAGGGCGAACGGCCTTCGCAAAAACAACAATCCCTGCAAGGCACCTGGGGCAATACGACCTACCCCTTTGAGGCTAACCTCCGTAATCAACCGGATATGAAGGGGGCATACCTTCAGTATGAATTTGAACGGAACGGGCACTTTGTGCGCCGGCTAGGCAATCAGCGACGGCAATTCGAAGAGACAGGGCGCTATATCCTGAGCCCGGACGGCCAGCACCTCATCCTTCAGTTCGAGAATGGATGCACGACCGTTGCGGCACTCAAGTATTTGCAGTTCGATGAATTGGTGGTGCAGCATATACTACGGTGTGAAGACCCGGTTTTTTCGACCGGCAACAAAGATTTCTACTTCAACCGTTCGTAAAGAATATTTCCTGTTTTAAGCATTTCGGCTTGGCCACGGGTGCAATACCATTGCATTTCCGTGGTCAACTTTTTTTATAGACCTCCACCAAGCCTTCAGCATTGCACTCGTATACGCGGTTGCCCTGATAGCGGATGCGGCTCACGCCCGTAGTATCCGGCCGCAGCCACTCTTCCCGCAGGGTTTCGGGGTTGTATACGCGCACCTGCCCTTGCTCGTACAGCAGCAGCTTGCCATCCAGGATTTGCAGGGAGGCTACATCAGGAAAAGGGAGCCGCTGATGAAACTGGGCAAAATTGTCAAAGACATACACGCCCTGCCCGGGGCAGTTGAGGTAGATCAGGTTGTTGTTCGCCAGCAATTGCGTGGCTTGTGGGGGCGATTGCAGCAAAGCACTGAGGTTATCGCTCCGCAACAGCACCTTGCCGCCCGGCCCTACTTTCAGGAGCCGAAAAGCAGCCTGGTCGTAGACCCATATGTTGTTGTCAATCGCGAGCCCGATTGCCGTAGCATTAGACACGCCCGCTGTAAAAAGCTCTAACAAGGCTGTTTCGTTCATCGTCCGGTCAAGGGTGGCTACTGCCTGCAGCTCGGGATAGAACAGCAGCAGGTTAAAGGGGTCGGTAGGGTCAATGTACGATAACTGCCCACGGGTGTTGTTGTTATAGTGGAATTGCTCGGCCCCATCCGGCCCAAACTTATAGACCCGGTTATTATCGTCGACGAGATAAACATTCTGCAGCTTGTCGGTAGTAAAATCTCTGCACTTGACCGGTAAGGTGTGCAGGTGCACTTTCCCCGCCGGGGGCAGCATTGCCTCCGGCGCAGCAGCGTAGCCCTCGGCCGGTGGCTGCCAATTGGTCCCCCAGCGGATGAAGCAGCTGCCCGACAGGGCAATAGCCAGCCACAGGGCCCCAAGGGACCACCACCTGCTTCTAATTTCCAAAAACACGGCCTTGCTCATTTTCGAAGAATGCTAGCTTGACAGAATCGCCATCAAAGACGGCATAGGAATTGGTATACAACCACTCCCCTAGGTTGATATAACGGCTGCGCCCGTTCTTTAGCGTGTACGCAATGGGCAAATGCCGGTGGCCGAAGACAAAATAGTCGACTGCTTCGCTATCCAGCTTTTGGTTGGCGTAAGCGATCAGCCATTCCCGGTCCGGGCCAAGAAAGTTTTGCTCCTCAGGGGTGTCGGCTGCCCGGCTGCGCTGCGACCAGAAATTGGCGAGGCCGATGCCCAGGTTGGGGTGGAGGCGCTCAAACAGCCATTGGCAAGCCGGGTTGGAAAACACCTTTTTGAGGCGCTTGTACCCCTGGTCACCGGGCCCCAGCCCATCGCCGTGGCCAATGAGGAACGATTTTCCCATAATTTGCCGCCGGATAGGGGCCCGGTAGGTGGGAATGCCCAGCTCCTCCTCAAAGTAGCGGAACACCCACATATCGTGGTTGCCCGTAAAAAAGTAGATGGGCAAGCCCTGATCGCGGAGGGCTGCCAGTTTGCCCAATAAGCGGACGTACCCCTTGGGCACTACCGTGCGGTATTCAAACCAGAAGTCGAAGATATCGCCCACCAGATAGATGGCAGCCGCGTCCTGCCGGATGTGTTCCAGCCAGCGCACGATTTGTTTCTCCCGCTCTAGGCTGGTCAACCGGCCGTCGATACCCAGATGGAAGTCAGAAGCGAAATATACTTTTTGCATAGGTTAGCATCTGCCCGGCTAAAGTAATCAAAACCTGGCAATCTGCCCACAAGTCCGGGCTGGCAGCGCCTATTGCTTCTCCATCACCGTCCCGCAATTATCGCAGGTGCGCAGCTCCTCGGAAGCCATAAAGTTGTTGATGGCGGCCTTAAGCTGGGCTACAATATCTTCCAGCGGAAAGGCTTCTTCGTGCAATTTGTGGTTGCAATTATCACAAAACCACATCAGCTTGTCCAGCTCGCCCTCCCGCCGGTAGCGCTCAATCACTAGGCCGATAGTGTTGGCCGGTCGCTGGGGAGAATGCGGAATATGAGGAGGCAGCAAAAACATTTCCCCCTCTTTGATGGGAATGTCCTCGGGCTCGCCGTCCTCGTTGATGATTTTGAGGGTGATGTCGCCCTCAATCTGGTAAAACAGCTCTTCGCCTTCCTCCCAGTGGTAATCTTTGCGCCCGTTGGGCCCGCCTACGACCATCACGATATAATCGTCGTTGCCTTTGTAGACCTGTTGGTTGCCTACGGGCGGCTTGAGCAGGTGGCGATTGTCATCCACCCACTGTTGGAGGTTGAATGGTTTGGCTAGTGGCATAGAATAAGGTTTGTACGAAATTCTTTAAATTTGAACCTGGCTGATCAATGGCAGCGGCAGCGGAATCCTGTATTTCAGAATAGTGCTGGCCACGATCAACCCAACTTCATAGCCGTAATATACAAAATACACTCCATGAACTTAGACTTGCAAGGCAAAAATGCGCTCGTCTGCGGCAGCAGTAAAGGTATTGGCAAAGCCGCCGCCTTTGAGCTGGCAGAACTTGGTGCCAACGTAACGCTGGTTTCCCGCTCTGCTGACAAAATGGCGGCCATTACCAAAGAGATGGCCCGCGTGCCAGGCCAGCAACACGATTTCTTGGCTGCCGATTTCACCAATCCTGCCGACCTGAAGAAAAAGGTCCGGGGCCTGACGGCTACCAAGCCGATCCATATCCTTGTCAACAACACTGGCGGGCCGCCGGCCGGCCCCATTACCGAAGCCGAGGAGGAAGCGTTTCTCAAGGCCTACACCACCCACCTTATCTGCAACCACCTCTTTGCAAAAGCCGTACTGCCCGGCATGCGCCAGGAGGGATACGGCCGCATCATCAACGTGATTTCCACGTCGGTAAAAGCCCCGCTTCCGGGCCTGGGCGTCAGCAATACGGTGCGGGGAGCGGTGGGCAACTGGGCAAAGACCCTTGCGAATGAAGTCGGCCCCGATGGCATCACCGTTAATAATGTACTGCCGGGAGCTACCAGTACTGGCCGGTTGCAGGAAATTATTGACAAGAAAGCGTCGGGCAGCGGCAAATCCCGGGAAGAAGTGATTGACGCTATGCAGGGCGCTATTCCGCTGCGCCGTTTTGCTCAGCCGGAGGAGATTGGGGCGGCTATTGCGTTTTTGGCGAGCCCGGCGGCTGCTTATATAACCGGGGTAGCCCTGGCGGTAGATGGGGGAAGGTTGAAAAATATGTAGCGTAAGCGTATGGGGTTTGATTGGCCTATTAATGTAGGATTAAAGCGGCGTACTTTCAAATTTGCTACGCCTGACAGCCGCGTATTCAGGCCAACTTGCCACCCGGTAAAGCCTGGTACCTCCTTGGCCTAAGCGCCCGACTTCAGGACTAACCCCAGCCGGCAAAGCACCAGGCCCAGCAATACATACAATGCCTGAATAGGCACGAACATCTGCACGATAATAACCTGAATAGCGATCCAGCCAAGCAGCAGGAGGCCCATGATGAGCACATACCAATGGTCATAATCTACCCTTAGCGCCATCAGGGCAGCCACTGCCAGGTTGCCGATCCCCAATACGGTGGCGAGTATCAACCCGGGCACATAGTAGGAAGAGAATACGCTGTTCAGTAAATGCACCGGCATCTGCAGGCGGGCACCGCTTGGGTCGATCATCAGGTTGATGCCGCCGTACAGAGCTGTTGACCCTACAAAAAGCAGTAAGGCGACCGTCAAGGCTGGCAGGTACCGCTGCCCGTCCCAGCGGCGGTAGGGCTTCGTGGACAATAAATAGTAAGTGCTGACTACGCCCAGGAACAGCACCAAAAAGTAAAAGGGCAGCAAGGTATCCCAGGGGATGCCCAGCGTCAGGCTGGCGTAAATGGTCATGCCTACCAACACCAGGCCGTAAGTCAGGGATTTTACGCTCATTAGTACCGCCAGGCCATACCCCAATGCCTGCCGCTGCCAGAGGAGTAGGCCTCCGGCCAGGGAGGCCGGCACTACGATGGCTAGGTCCAGTGCAAAAATGACACTCGGCGCTTCCGGCAGGCGGTCGTACAGCATAAATTGCAGCACCGTCCCCCCTTCTACTACAATCAGGGGCAAGGCAATGAAAAACAGGAAGGCGCTCACCCACCTGGTATGCCGGAGCTGGTTCGCCCTTGCCTGCAGCTGCCGCCAGTCCAGGCGCGCCCAGCTGATGACCAGGGCACTGCCGCTGCCCGTTACTAAGGCCACATAGGTTAAGAACAGCTTATTGAAGGCAGCGCCAAACAAATAAAAAGCGTAGTTATAAAACAGGTACAGCAACAAGCCATGCACCAGCAACTGGGCCGACAGCTCACCCCGGCGGCCCCGGCGCCAGGCAGCGATGCCCAATGGTAATACGACTAAGAGCGTTACGAGGTCATTGACCAGCCAGGCGGCCTTTATCTGGGCACTGTCCCGGTACACCTCGGGCCAGTACAGCCCTAGCCCGGAAGCGAGGGCAGCGGTTAGAAGCAGGGTTACCCACAGCCACCGCGGCGGCAATGCCGGCCCACGATCCTGTACCGGAGCAGGAGGTGGGCTTGCCTTTGGAGTGGAGGAGGCTATCAAAGCTTGCATGTGCATGGTTTTACCCGCAAATTCCGATGCTGACTGGTAGCTGTCAATGACAGGCATCAACTTTTGCTTTACTTTTGGCTTAAAATCCAAAAAGCTATGCAGTATTTGCTTTGTCTGATTTTGCTGCTCTGCCTCGCAGGCTGCCAGCCGGAGGGCGCTCCTGCCGGAGCCGTTCGTTTCCAGCCCTTTACGCATGAGGGCCCACCGCCGGTGGGCACCAAAAGCGGCAGGGTTTACCTGCCCCCTTCCTATGAGGCCGACACGATGCGGCGCTACCCGGTGCTTTACATGATGGATCAGCAGAACCTCTTCTTCGACAGCCTGGCGTACGGCGGGGCAGCCTGGCAGCTTCACCGCACTACGGACAGCCTGAGCCGGGCAGGGCTCATGCCGGAGGTGATTATCGTGGGCGTCGACCACGCCAGCGAAAAGCGGTTTCAGGAATACCTGCCGGAAAAGCCTGCCGCCCCCTTTTCGGAAGCCATCAAAGCGCGCACGGGCGGAACCCCTTATTCAGATGACTACCTCCGCTTTCTCACGCAGGAGCTAAAACCGTACATAGACACCACTTACCGGACTAAAACGGGGATGGCGGATACTTACATCGGCGGCTCGAGCATGGGCGGGCTTATCTCTATGTACGCGGTATGCGAGTTTCCGGAAGTTTTTGCCGGGGCGCTCTGCCTGTCCACCCACTGGCCCGTTTCTTTGGAAGACGACACGCCGCAGTTGGCACAGGCGATTATCAGCTACTTTGCCGACCATGTACCAAAAGGTAAACGGTGGTACTTCGACTACGGTACCCAAGGGCTCGACCGCTTCTACGCGCCTTATCAGCAGCAAATAGACTCCATCCTGCTGGCCAAAGGTTACGAACCCGGACAAGACTGGATGACGCAGGCCTACCCCGGCCACGGCCACAACGAGCGGTACTGGCGGGAACGGGTGCACCTGGGGCTGCGGGGGGTGATTCAGGAGTGAACGCCAGGCGACTAAGCCGGCCAATTTTTTAATAGCCTTTAAACGTTTGGTGGTACAACTAAGCTTATGCTGCCAGGAAGGCGAAGTGGCCGGGCTGTTGGGTTGGGTTGGCCACTTCGTGCTTCGGACAGCTTGAATAGCTTGCCAGAATACTGTACCTTGAAGATTAAAGATATGCCATGACTACGAGAATTAGTGTTCCCTTATCTGAGGTTGACGAAGATTTTCTAAGACGTTTAAAAGAACAGTACCCTGACCATACCCGGCTGAATATTCAGTTGGTAGATTTGGATAGTGTCCCTTCCTTTAACGAAACCGATTTTTGGGAGATCATCGATCAGCTGGACTTGGATGCTAACGCTTATGAAGCGACCCTCACGCCTGCTATACAAGCTCTCGCTCAGCGTCCGGTCAGTGATATTTATCTGTTTGAAGACATGCTTTCAGAAAAGCTCCATCAATTAGACACGAGGCTTCATGCGCAGGCTGCTTATCCGAATAGAAGAGTATCTGTAGATGGCTTTTTATATGTCAGGGCCGCTGTTGTGGCAGGCGGTAAAACTCGTTTTCAGGCTGTAATTGCCAACCCCGAACTCATGCCTCAGGAAGAAAGCTTTGAGGCCTTGCTTTCACTTGCAGCAAGAGCCTTTGAACAGAAGACAGGTGAAACCTTTGATTACCTGCCACCTGTCGATTATGAGACGTATGCTAATGAATCGGGTTGGAAGTAATTTTTGAACTATGCACAAAAATGCGCTTGACAATAAAGAGCCTCATCACTTATACGCAATCTACGACAAGCAGGAAAAAGAGGTATTCAAGTAAGGTATCAGTTGTGATCCCGTAGGAAAGGGCGGCTTCAGCTACAGGATTCGCCGACAACTTAAGCTACTCAACCTTGCGGCAGGCTGGGTTCGCTATTTCGCTCGTATTATTTTGGAAAATATTCCCGGACGCCGAAAAGCAGAGGAGATAGAGGATGAGTACATGAATGCCTTTGAAAAAGAAAAAGGGCGTTTACCGAGAGGTAACCTTCGTAAAAACCGGAATAATTAATGCCGTGGTAAAAGACCATTAAACGATTACCGCTCTAATCAAATATAAGGACCCACCCTACACAACGTGTTGATTATTTTCAACAAAAGCTGTATTTTTGTTGAAAATAATCAACGTATGAGCTCTAAAAAACAAACCCTGTTCCCAAAGCACCAAAAAATAATGGAGCAGGTAGGCGAGCAAATCAAACTGGCCAGGAAGCGAAGGGGGCTGACCACGGAGCAGGTGGCAGAGCGCGCCGGTATCAACCGCACCACCCTTTACCACATTGAGCGCGGCAAACCCAGTGTGGCGATTGGCGCTTATTTTAATGTGCTACGTGTGCTCAATTTGCACGAAGACTTTTTGGAACTGGCTGCTGACGATGAACTGGGACGTAAGTTACAGGATTTGAACCTTTTAGAGTAATAATGGCTGAATCAACAGACAAAACAGACATTTGGGTTTATGCGCATTGGAAGGGTATGTCAAATCCTAGGTGCATTGGCATCTTATCTGCTCATCGAGCTAAGGGAAGAAAGGCATTCAGTTTTAAATACGATAGAGAATGGTTGCAATCCCAACCTCAACGTTTATTAGACCCTGATATCGGATGGTACGATGGTCCTCAATTTCCTACAAGCAAAGAAAACTTTGGTCTTTTTCTGGATTCAATGCCAGACAGATGGGGGCGCACACTTATGCGGAAAAGAGCAGCTATTGAGGCAAGAAATGCTGGTACTATACCCCCTAAATTATATGAAATCGATTTTTTGCTAGGCGTTTATGACCAAAGCCGCATGGGGGGGCTCCGTTTTAAGGTCTCTCCCGATGGCCCCTTTGTAAATAATGACGAAAATTATTCGGTCCCACCGTGGTCTTATGTTCGCACTTTGCAAAATGCTGCCAAGAAAATAGAGGCGGACGATGTTAAAGAAGATGTACAAAAATGGATCAATTTACTACTTGCTCCAGGCTCTTCGCTGGGTGGTGCACGACCAAAGGCCAATATCCTTGATGAAGACCAACATCTTTGGATCGCAAAGTTCCCTTCCCAAAATGATTTTACAGATAAAGGAGCTTGGGAATATTTAGCGTACAGGTTAGCGCTGAATGCGGGAATTAATATGTCCCCGTCAAAATTGAAACGGGTAACGGGAAAACACCATACTTTTTTCACTAAAAGATTTGACAGGATTGGCAGTAAGCGTATACATTTTGCATCCGCAATGACGATGACCGGAAACGATGAAAATACAATCAGAGATAATGAAGCCCCACCCAGCTATCTTGAAATTGCCGAATTCATTCAATTTGCAGGTACAAATATCCAGAAGAATCTCAAGCAGTTATGGAGGCGGATCATATTCAATATCATGGTTTCAAACACCGATGACCATCTGCGCAATCACGGCTTCATATTGACAGAAAAAGGTTGGATTTTATCCCCAGCTTTTGACATTAATCCATCCATAGAAAAGTCAGGACTATCTCTTTGCATTGACACGGAGGACAATTCTTTAGATTTGGAGCTCGCAAGAAGCGTAGGCTCTTATTTTCAACTCACCGTACTGGAAATGGAGGAAACGATCAAAGAGGTTAGGAGCGCAGTCAAAACCTGGAATATGGTAGCTGACGAAATCGGCATACCGCCTTCTCAGCAAGAACTTATGCGCCCCGCCTTCCAGCTCTAACCCTCCCCCATTTTCCCAAAAATCCCTATTTTACCCCCCAAAATCAGGGAATATGACCGCCTACCTCCAACGCCTTACCGTTGCCCTGCTCCTGCTGATCGGGAGCAGCACCATTTTCGCCCAATCACCGCTCGAGCGCGTAGAGCCCCCCAACTGGTGGGCCGGCATGAACAATCCGGAGCTGCAGCTACTGCTCTACGGGGACAATCTGGCACAGTACAAAGCGGTTCTGAGTGATTACGAGGGCGTAAAGATCACCTCCACCGTACGGGTGCAGAATGACAACTACTTGTTCGTCAACTTAGACCTCTCCGAAGACAAAGCGCCGGGCACTTTTCAGATACGGCTGCTAGACGGGGAGGACATCGCTGCTTCCTACGACTACGAGCTGCGCGAGCGCGAATCCGGCTCCGCCATGCGCGAAAGCTTCACCCCGGCGGATGTGATGTACCTGATCACCCCCGACCGCTTCGCCAACGGCAACCCGGATAACGACGCGGTGGCCGGCATGATGGAAAAGCCGGACCGCGATTTCAAAGGCGGGCGGCACGGCGGCGATATTCAGGGCATCATCGACCGGCTGGATTACATCCACGATATGGGCTTTACCGCGATCTGGCTCAATCCGGTTTTGGAAAACGACATGCCCGACTATTCCTACCACGGCTATGCGGCCACCGATTTCTACAAGGTGGATCAGCGCTTTGGCAGCAACGAAGAGTACCTGGAGCTTATCGCCAAAGCCAAAGACAAAGGCATCAAGATCATCATGGATATGATCCTGAACCACTGCGGCTCTGAGCACTGGTTTGTCAAAGATATGCCCACCGATGACTGGGTCAACTTCGGAGGAGAATACGTCAACACCTCCCACCGCCGCAATACGGTGCAGGATATCCACGCCTCAGAATACGACAAGCGCATGTTCTCCGATGGCTGGTTTGTAAAGACCATGCCCGATATGAATCAGCGCAATCCGCTACTGGCTACCTACCTCATACAGAATACCATCTGGTGGATCGAATACTCCGGCCTTTCGGGCATCCGTATGGACACCTACCCCTACCCGGACAAGGACTTTATGACCGACTGGACCTGCGCCATCCGGGCGGAGTACCCTAACTTCAATACCGTAGGCGAAGAGTGGGTCAACAACCCCGCGATCGTTTCCTACTGGCAGGAAGGTAAAGACAACCACGATGACTATACTTCCTGTCTGCCCAGCTTAATGGACTTTCCTATTCAGTATGCCTTGGCGCAGGCCCTGGTGCAGGAAGAGAAGCAGTACGGCAGCGGCCTGATTGAACTATACAAAATGCTATCGCAGGATTTCCTCTATGCCGATCCCTACAGCCTGGTCGTCTTCCCGGACAACCACGATATGGACCGCTTTTTCACGCAAGTGAACGAGGATTTAGACCTCTTCAAAATGGGCATTGCCTATATTCTCACGCTGCGTGGTACACCTCAGCTCTACTACGGCACCGAAATACTGATGGACAACGAAGGCGCTCCGGGCGACCATGGGATCATCCGCACCGACTTCCCCGGCGGTTGGAAAGGTGACAACGTCAATGGCTTCACGGGCAAAGGCCTGACTGAAAGACAGAAAGCAGCCAAGGCCTACATTAAAAAGCTGCTTAACTGGCGCAAAGGCAATGAGGTGATCCACCACGGCAAGCTCATGCAGTTTGTACCGCACGAGGGGGTCTACGCGATTTTCCGCTACACGGATACCGGCAAGGTGATGACGATTATGAATAAGAATGCGGAGGCCAAGACGATTGCGCTCGACCGCTACGCCGAAATGCTTTCCGGTACGAGCCGCGGGGAGGACGTGATTAGCGGGAGGACTTACCCGACTAGTGGGGAGATGGAGTTGCCGGGTAAGTCTGCTTTGATTCTGGAGGTGGAGTAAAAACTACCCGGCCAGTTCGTAGGGGTTGGCAATGGTTTTGCGACCGAAGCGGCGGAGCAGTTGGGCTTCATTGTTGATGTCCAGATGCTCCGCTTTGATGATTTCCCGGACACGGGGCTGACCCAAACCGGGAATGCGGATCAGGAAGAATGGCCAGAGAGACTTACTTTTATAGACCTTGTTCAGGTCGGGGAAACCTACGATAGGATAGAATTCATCAGAACGGGCTTTGAAGTCCTCACTGTAGGCGAAGGTCCATACGCCTTTCTCACAGCTAAGTTCTCCTACTTTCAAGTCCTTTAAGTATAGGGTAAAGCGCTGCTCTTCCTCTTTGGGGAGGTGGAGGTCAGAACCGGTGGATTGGTCCTTTTGGAATAGTTTACGCAGCTTACTTAACATCGAATCTTTTATACTTGGGAACGAACAATTTCAAACCTTTTCCTGAGTAGCATTTTCGTCAACTCATACCTGTCTTCAGAAAATAAGAATTTAAATTCTTTATCAAGCAGTTGGATGACTTTTTTCTCATTTTGGTCGCTAGTGGAGTGTTTCAGAAATGACTAACCGAAGAAACCCAGTAAAACCAGGGCGCCCAAGCGTGAAATACGCTGTGCTATTTCGGACTAGTCGCACTAGTGGTGTAAGTCACAGTTCAGGACCCTGCGCTGCAAAAGTAAACTCACCCCCTCCCCTCCTTATTACTCCACAACAACTCCCGCACATCCACATCCAGCACCTCCGCTATTTTGAAGAGCGACTCCATGGTCGGCTGCATAGTGTTAGAGCACCAACGGGAGACGGTAGACCTGTTGTATCCCAATTGATTAGCCAGCCAGGTACTGTTCTTATCCTGCTCCGCCAGCACTACCCGTATTCGGTTGTATTTACGCATGATAACATAGATACATAACTCCGGGAAATTTTAGGAACCAACCCCACCATTGTTGTTTTTATCACGCACCTGTTGCTTTTAAAGAAACAATAGTGTATATTTGTAACATCAAATTTTTTCACCCCTGCTGAATTAATCAGTTCGGAGGGAACTTAAAACCCATAATTATGCTTTTCCTATCTGTAGCGTACTATGTGCTGACGCCAGCGATTGCCACCATTGCCGGCATCAGTCTTTACATGTATTTTAAGGATCACAATCCGCCCCATTTTCACGCCCGGGAGGACGGGGACGAGGAAGTCTTCGACCTTGACGGCAACTCTATGAAGGGAAGTATCAGCCCCAAAAAGCGCAAGAAAGTCCGCAAGTGGGCAAAAGAGAACAAAAGCTTCCTGGAAGAACAATGGGATAACCACCAAAAATAAACCCGTATGCCACACCGCACCTACATCCACCAACGGCTGCAAGCCCTTTCCGAAGCGGAGCAAATCCGCATCCTGCACCGGGCGCTCGAGCTGCAAAAAGCCGAACCGCAGCGCCAGCCCTTCGAGTGCATTGCTAAAGCAATGGGCTTACCACTCTTCCCCAAAGTGACGGCGGCTACCCTTGCCGGGGCCTACCGCCTGCTGCTAACCTTCGACGACGGGGCGGAGGGAAGTATCAACTTCCGGGAATTTCTGGACCCCGGCCGCAGCCTGGAACAAGCCCTGCTGAACGACGCCGACTTGTTCGCCGCCTTTAAGATTAAGGAAGGTACCTTGGTCTGGCCTTCACACGGCAAAACCCTCCGTAATGCGGAGGGCACAGCGCAGTTCTACCCCTTTAATATCGACCCGGCTTTGCTGTACGAAGCGGCGAATCCGGTAGAACAGCCTGCTTAGGCAGGGAAGAACGGCAACAATGCCTGGAAGCCGCAAACTTTAAACTGGAATATTTTTCGGAGGGTGGGGCTGCTACACATTCAGATAAGCCATCAGCGAGTCGTAGCGGTCCCGCAGTGCATCAATGTACTCCGTTTCGTTGAAGGAGGCCTTGATTTCGTAATCGTAGCGCTCGAACGTAGCCAAAATATTCTGAATATTCTGCCGGTTGATCTTGATCGTGACATCTACCCGGGTAGACTGCGCCTGCAGGTTCGTGGTGATGAAAGCGCTGAGGATAGCTGCATTTTCAGACTCCACGATTTGCGCAATTTGGGAAAGCTGATAATCGTGGCGGCTCATCTCCAGCACCACGATGCTTCCAGGCTCTGAAAAGGAAGCAATTTGCGCAAAATGCTGCAGCAAGTCTTCCATCGTTACCAGCCCAACGTAGTTTTCCTCCTCGTCCACTACCGGAATGAGGGTAAGCTGGTACTCAGCAATCAACCGGAGTATTTCGTAGAGGTGATCGTTATGCTGTACGTAGGAGCGTATGAGGGAGAGCTTATAAGAACCCACCGGCTCGTGGGCATCGTGTTCCAGGATATCTTCTTCCGAGATGAGCCCAAGCAACTGCTTATCATTGACGATAGGGAGGTGACGGACGTAGAACTCATTCATTATACCCAGGGCGGTGTCGCCGGTTTCGGAAGTACGGAGCGGAATGATTGTATCGGAAATGAGCTGTTCGGCCGTCATTATTGTTGGATTCTGTTTCCTATTAAACGCAAAGTACAGCTGCCTGTTGAGGAAAATTAAGTTAATGTTTTTCAACCGTCATTTTAACAGCCGCTTTTTCTGCATGGCAAATTCCTCTTCGGTCAGCAACCCTTTGTCGCGCAGCTCTCCTAACTGCTTGAGCTGCTCCAGCAGGTGGGAATGGTCTTCCACCGCTTCCTCTCCGGAACTACCTGTCTGATCGGAAGATGCCTGAGCGGGCGGTACCGCTGCCTGACTGCCTGGCAACCGGAAGCCATTGTTGGCAAAATCATCATATTGGTCCTGTATGCGTAGGAAAGCAAGCTTGTCGTGCTCCCGGATTTTATCAAAATCGTCGAACCCGTGCTGCACGGCCAGGTCGAGGTGGCGGAAGGCTTCATCCGGCTGCTCACTCACAGAGTAAGCGCAAGCGAGGTTGAAGTGCGTCGCAATATCTTGCGGCTCAATTTCCAGGGCTTTTTTGAAATCTGCAATCGCCCCGCTGTAATCGTATTCCTTAAATTTCTCTACGCCAGTGCTTTTGTAAGGATTGGCCGGCTTGCGCTGCAGCCTGGAGCGGGTGGAAGGCTGCTTCCGCTTTTTTGGCCGGTAGTAGGCCCGGTCGCGGCGTACCTCCCGGCGGCGCTCGTGGCGCTCCACCCGGCGAAGGGCCTCTTCATCGCGGTAGTCATACCCGCGCTCCCGTTCCCGGCGGTATAAGTACTCCCGGTTGTATTTGAGGTCAAATTTCTCATTGTCCATAGAGAAGAAAGCGATCGCATCGATCAAGCCGACAATCCACATCACGGGAAACCAAAAGAACAGCAGGTAAAAAATCCCCAACCCGGTTTGACCCAGGTAAAAGCGGTGCACACCAAGCCCGCCCAAAAAAAGTGCCAAAATACCTGCTACGTTCTTTTCCTTCATACTTGAAATTGCCAGTGCGCCATTCCTGTGGTAGGTGGTACGAAATATCATTATTTATTGTTTAACAACCAAACATGGCAGAAGTTACAAAGCCCCCGCCCGCCTTGCCAATTCTTTGGACCAAACCGCCCCAGCGTAAGACAGACCACATTCAACTACCCGGGCATTAAAGATGTTCCTTGTCTTTATTCCAAAGCATTACCAAAAAGGCGCTACCTTTGCGGCATCAAACCGACTACTTCCTAAACAAAGGGCACACAGCCATGAGCGATCAAATCAAACACGAGTGCGGTATCGCAATGATCCGCTTGCTCCAACCGCTTGACTATTACCACAAAAAATACGGGACGGCCTTCTACGGCTTGAATCAACTGCAGCTTCTGCTCCAAAAGCAACGCAACCGCGGGCAGGACGGGGCAGGCATGGCCACGATCAAGCTCGACGTGCAGCCTGGAAGGAAGTACATCAGCCGAAAGCGCAGCGTGGCTTCCAATTACCTGGACGACTTATTCCAGCAGGTGCACCGGCATTTTCAGGACCTGAGCCCAGACCAGCTCAACGACCCGCAGTGGCTTAAAGACAATAAGCCTTACGTGGGCGAACTGCTGCTCGGCCACCTGCGCTATGGCACCCACAGCAATAATGGCGTGGAGACCTGCCACCCTTTCTTGCGGCAAAACAACTGGATCACCCGTAACCTCCTGCTGGCGGGCAACTTCAACCTTACCAATGTGGATGAGCTCTTCCAGGAACTCGTCGACCTGGGCCAGTACCCCAAAGAAAAATCCGACACCGTAACCGTCCTGGAAAAAATCGGCCACTTCCTGGATGATGAGGTACAGCGCCTGCATACCTGGTACAAACCGGACGGCTACTCCAACCGGGAGATCAACCAGCTGATCTACGAAAACCTGGACATACAGCGGTTGCTGCGGCGGGCAAGCAAAAAATTCGATGGCGGTTTCGTTATGGCGGGGCTGATCGGCCACGGCGATGCCTTTGTGCTCCGCGACCCGGCCGGCATACGGCCCGCGTTTTACTACCAGGACGAGGAAGTGGTGGTCGTGGCTTCCGAGCGGCCAGCCATTCAAACCGTGTTCAACAAGCACGTCAGTGCCATTAAAGAGCTCACCCGGGGCCACGCCCTCATCGTCAAAAAAGACGGCCGCATCAGCGAGGTGCCTTGTATGGAGCCACTCGGCCGGGCGGCCTGCTCCTTTGAGCGCATCTACTTCTCCCGGGGCAATGACCGTGACATTTACCTGGAGCGCAAACAACTGGGCCGGCAACTCACCGGTCGGGTGCTGGAAGCCGTAGACTATGACTTTAAGCGCACGGTGTTTTCTTTCGTCCCCAATACGGCGGAAACAGCCTTCTACGGCCTCATGGAAGGCCTGACCGAAAGCCTGAATGCAATCAAAAAGGAGAAAATCCTGAAAAAAGGGAAGGACCTGAAAACCAGCAAGCTGGAAAAAATCCTGGCTATGAAGCCCCGCATGGAGAAACTGGTCGTCAAAGATGCCAAACAGCGGACCTTCATTGCGGATACCACCTCCCGCGAGGCCATGGTGGCGCATGTCTACGATGTGACCTACGGCATCGTTAAGAATGACAAGGATACCCTGGTGCTCCTCGACGACTCCATCGTGCGCGGCACAACCCTGCACGACAGCATCATTCAGATTGCTTCCCGGCTGAAGCCCAAAAAGATCGTCATCGTATCTTCTGCCCCGCAAATCCGCTATCCGGATTGCTACGGCATTGATATGTCCAAGATGAAGGAATTCGTCGCCTTCCGGGCGCTGGTCGCCCTGCTGGAAGAACACGACAAAATGCATTTGCTACAGGAGACCTACGAACGCTGCAAAAAACAGGAGAAACGGCCTAAAGAGCAAATTACCAATGAGGTGCAAGCCCTTTACGATACCTTCACCTACGACGAGGTTTCCGAGAAAATATCGGAAATTGTTACGCCGGACGATATCGAACCGGAGATACAGGTCATCTACCAAACAGTAGAGGGGTTGCGCGAAGCCTGCCCCGACAACAACGGCGACTGGTACTTTTCGGGCAATTACCCGACACCCGGGGGCAGCCGGGTCGTCAACCGGGCTCTGATCAACTTCGTGGAAGGCCGCGATGAGCGCGGTTACGATTAAAGCCGAACGGCATTCAGGGCTTCATCGGACGATAGACTGCAGCAGCCCATCCACACGAAAGCGCCCCGGGAGGAATCTCTCAGGGCGCTCTCTCAAGTTCTGTCTCTCGGTGGCGCCTACCCGCCTTCTTCGATGACGGCAGACAGGCCACGGTCTACCAACGCATCTTTCTTCGGCTTTAATACATCCTTAGGCGCAGTCTTCACAGTTGCTTTTCCTTTGAAATGGATGAGCAGGGCCAGTTGCTCGGATTGCTCACTGCTGTGGTCAAGCACTTCCATAAAGCACTGTATGACCCAATCGAAGGTGTTATGGTCATCGTTGTAGACGATGAGCTGAGCTTTCTCGCCCGTGCCCGAATCATCCTCGACGACAACTTCTTCGACTTCCTCTACTGATGTATTGAACAGCTCTTCGATCATAACTTGCGGGATTGAAAGGTACCGGACTACTAAGGTTCAACTAGTTTAGCTGGCCCAAAGTTTCCTTTATCGCCTCAAAATTAGGAAGATTTCCTGCATCATCCAGGACTTCGGCGTAGCGGACCGTGCCTGCTTTGTCTACCACAAAAGCAGAGCGCTTGGATACGCCCTTCATGCCAAAGAAGTCATCGTAGATTGCCCCGTAGGCGTTGGAAGCCTCCTTATTGAAATCAGATAGCAGGGGGAAATTGAGATTTTGCTCCGCTTTGAACTTACCGAGCGTAAAGGGTGAATCCACGGAAATCGCCACTACCTCAGCATTGAGCTGCCCGTAGGCCTCCATGTTGTCGCGCATGGTACATAGCTCATCCGTGCAGACACTGGTAAAGGCCAGCGGGAAAAACAGCACCACAAGGTTTTTGCCTTCGTAGTCCCCGAGCGAGACCGGCTCGTTGGAAGTGTTGTTCAGGGAAAAAGCGGGGGCTTTGTCGCCAACTTTAAGCGCCATAATCAATAGAGTTTTGGTTGATGTTAAAAAAGATGACCGGTAAACACCCGAAGTGGGAATAGCGTTTACACGCATTTGAATTTTCTAACGGCTGGGCCAAAGGGTTTCTCAATTTTTCCTTTGCTTTGCAGCTTGAATCCGCACCACTATGAATCCAGAGAAAAGAGCGTATCTAGAGCTTCATATTGCGGTCTTCCTGTTTGGCTTCACGGCTATTCTGGGAGACCTGATACAGCTCTCTGCGCTGGTTATGGTATGGTGGCGGGTGCTGATCACGAGCCTCAGCTTGCTGTTTCTGATCCGGGTGGGTAACATATTCCGCACCTTCCCGCAGGCAGCCATCCGCCGCTTTATGGGCATCGGCGTTCTTGTAGCCTTGCACTGGGTCGCCTTCTACGGGGCAATTAAGCTTTCCAATGCCTCTATCACACTGATTTGCATGGCGACCACTTCCTTTTTCACCTCGTTGATCGAACCGGTCATCATGAAGCAAAAGGTACGCTGGTACGAACTGTTGCTGGGCCTGGTCATTATACCAGGTATGGGGCTGATCGTCGGCAGTACGGATGCTTCCATGAACCTGGGCATAATAGTTGGCCTGGCCTCTGCCTTGCTGGCCGCCCTTTTTGCCACCCTCAACAAAAAGTACATCCGGCAGTCTCACGAAATGAGCATTACGTTCCTGGAACTGGGGAGCGCCTGGCTGTTCCTCTGCCTGGTTTTGCCGGTATACATCCTGATCTCAGCGCAACCCGTACAAATCCTGCCGGCCAGCCTGAGGGACTGGGGGTATCTGATCGTCCTTGCTTTGCTCTGCACCACCCTGGCCTATGTCCTGGCCCTGCGCGCCCTCAACCACCTCACGGCCTTTGCTTCCAATCTTACGGTCAACCTGGAGCCAGTCTACGGCATCCTCCTGGCCTGGGTGCTGCTCCGGGAGAACGAAGAGCTCAACGCCGGTTTTTACCTGGGCGGGGCCGTCATTCTACTGGCCGTTTTCAGCTATCCGCTCATTCGCCGGTGGCGCCGCCGGCGGGGCCTTCCTTTCTGATTGCCGAACTGTTTATGGCTTGGCTCGACTTGTTAACAGCCGAAGTGTCTATCCGTGGAAAGCGGCGTCCATCCGGGCCAGCAAAACTCATCGGCGGCTTTGGGAGGGGTAGTCCCCAGCGGCGGCATCCGGGCGGCCTTACTACACCATCCGCTTCCACCCACTTCAGGCAGGCCGGGAACGGGCGATCTTTTCGAAACGGCCCCACTGCAGCAACCCCCGGCCCGCCGCATCCCTAGCGGCTTCCTCGTAGTTTTGCACCAATTGCATATCCACCCCCGTTTCTTCGATAAAATGGCGCACGCGCCGGGCCCGCCGGAGAGACTGCACATCCCGGATATAGATTGCCCGCACCCGGCCAGGGCGCGCTTTCGCTACCGCTTCGTAGATGTAGGGGTCTTTCTCGCCGCTATCGCCAATCAGCAGGAAAGGCAAATCCGGATAAGTATCCATAATGCGGAGTATACTGCTGTATTTATGGCCGAGGTAGCCTTCCGGGTGCTCCTGGTAGGGCAACCCAAAATCACGCAGCAAAATCGGCCCGTCCGGCAAATCGTTGAGCGACAGGAACTCTTCCAGGAGGTCGTACAAATTCCACGGGCTGTTGGATACGTAAAAAACGGGGTTCACTGCCGCTTCCGCCTGCCCGTATTGAAGGGCCTGAAAAAACGAGGCAGCTCTGCTAAAGGATTGCCGAAGGTCAGCCGTTTTGAGCAAGGTATGGTACAACACCCGCAGCTTAAGCAAGGAGGTAACATCCGTCTTCATAATGGTGTCATCCACATCGCTAATGAACCCGAACGTTGCCTGCGTACTCGGGATGAGCAGGTCGGCTTCTGCGGTGGCGTCAACCTTGCGGCGGGGCGTTTCTTTGAGCACCACCCGGGCAGTACTCCACGAACCGGTGCTGGGGGGCAGTGGCTCCCGCAGGGGCTGGTTGAGGAAAAAATAGCCTTCCTTATCTGTCAGCACTTGATAGGACTGATGGTCAATGTGGATCGTCACCTTAGCGTCGGCTATCTCCCGGCTGTTGAAGCGTTTGTAGCTATTCATCAGGGCGCGCCAGGTAGAATTGACCTCATCTTTGACGATCCGCCGGTCTTTCAGGACCCGGCCCCGCAGCAGGATATGGCTCCGGTTGCCATATCCCCGGTAAGGAGCTACCAAAATGGGCCAGGTCGGTTTCAGGCCCAGCCATTCTCGCAGGGCTCGGTTGATGCGGACAAGCCAACGATCCAGCTTTCGTAAACGGTTTAGCATAGGATGCTTTAAGGGGGCGCATGAATTGGTACAGGGGAAGATAAGAAATCCCCAACAATTTTCTTCAGCCCGGGTTGACCTTTAGATGATACACTTACTAATGCTACATGGCAATGGGGGCGGCCGCACGCGGTTTATCCCCTTTCTAGAACTGCTGGGCCAGCGGGGAGAGGCCCGGTTTCAGGTGCACATTCCGGAGCTGCCGGGTTTTGACGGGCGCCCACTGCCGCAGCCTGAACCGGATTGGCCGGTATTCATCAAGAGCTTGCAGGAGGCCGTGGCCCCTTACGCCGGCCAACGCTGGGCCGTATACGGGCACGGCATTGGCGGCAGCCTACTCCTGGAATGGGCGGCCCGGGGCTGGGCCTTGCCGGGCCACTCAGGGTGGCAGCCGGGCAAAGTCCTCCTGCACGGCATCATCGGGGCTTCTCTGGAGCACCGGTTTTTTCCAAAACTCATGCGCCCCCCGGTCATCCGAAAAGCCATGCAATCCCTAATCGCCTGGCCCCCGATGCAGCCCGTTTGGGAAAAGCGCCTTTTCCAGGACCCCGCCCGCATACCTGCCGCTGTGCGGAAGCAGTTTTTTCAGGATTACCAGGCCTGCGCCGCTTTTCCGGTCTTTTTCGACTTGATCCAGCCTGCCTGGTACCGACGGGTACAGCGCGTCCTGAAAGATCAAAACTTTCATTTCATTTGGGGCGACAAAGAGCGGGTGGTGGCCTCCAAGTACCTCGATTACTGGCAGGCGGACTTCCCCCGGTCGACCTTCGACATCGTCGAGGGCTGGGACCATTTCCCCATGTTAGAAACCCCTGCCGCATTTTACGAACACCTAACGTCAACGCTGTTCGATGAGTAAACTAAGCCAATTGCAAGCCCTGCAACAATGGGGGATGCCGGTGCCTGCTTTTCGGGCGGTCACTTACGAAGACGTGCTGGCCGGGCGATTGCCCACCCAAATCCGGTTTCCGGCCGCCGTGCGCTCGTCTTACCGTACTGAGGATGGATCGGCATCCAGCCAGGCGGGCCAGTTTGAGACCCGGCTCGGCGTTGACCAACCGGATCTGCCGGAAGCCCTGGAGGCGGTTTTTCGCAGCTATCCGGACCCCAGCCATACCTCGGCCATTGTACAGGAAATGGTCGAGCCCGACTACAGCGGGGTCCTTTTTGCCTTCCGGACAGGCGTGTGGAAGCTTGAGCTGACGGCAGGGCGGGGCGACCGCCTGATGAGCGGGCAGGCAGAGGGGCATATGCTTCTGTTGCCGCGCTTTGGGAAAGCAGATGCCCAGCTGGCCCCCGCCCTCCCGTTTTGGAGCGGCCCGTCCTTCGGCGGCCGGGCCCTCACTGCGGCGCTGGTGCGCCTTTCCTATCTGGCGGGCAGGCTGCTCCGAAAGATGGATGCCGAGCACGGTCTGGATATTGAGTTTTGTATGGCCAGGGGCCAACTGTGGCTGCTGCAAGCCCGTCCGATCACCACACCCGGGGAAGCGGAAGAGGTCCTGACCTCCGCCAACCACAAGGAAATCCTCCCCCCGAAGCCTTCCCGGTTGATGACCGATCTCATCACCCGCTGCGGGCACCGCCTATTCCGCTACTATCAGGACCTGGACCCCAGCTTGCCCAGCCGCTCCTTTCTGCGGGCGGCAAGCGGCATGCCGTGGATCAATCTTTCTGCCCTTTTGGATACCATGGTGCACTGGGGGCTGCCTACCGCCCTGGTCTGCCGGTCGGTTGGGGCAGAAGACTTTTACCAAGTCGGGTTGCGGCCCTGGCGGAGCCTGGCCCGGCTGGGGGTGTTCACCCGGGTGCTAGGGCAGCAGCTATCAGCCCGAAAACGCATACAGGCCTGGCAGAAAAAAGTGGAATGGGAGACGCAGTCGGGCCGCGCCCATCGGGAACGACTCTGGCCCCAACAGCCCAAAGCGGCTTTCGAGCACTGGTGTGCCGGCTTTTCCAACCTATACGTCGAGCTGGTGACCAACATGCAAATCCTGACGGGCGCGATGTCAGGGCCCGTCGGCTTAGCCGAGCGCCTGGGCTTGCTCCCCCAGCTGGCTTCCGCCCTGAACGCCCAGAGCGCGAGCACAGACTACCTGCAGGCATTCCGGGAGTGGGAGCGAGGCCAGCTCAGCCAGTCTGACTTCCTGGAGCAGTTTGGGCACCGGGGTTTCTACGAATCCGATTTGGGGCAGCCCCGGTTTTGGGAATACCGCCCGGCGGATTGGGCGCAGCTCAAGGCGGGCACTGCTTTTGAGGATGCGCCACCGCCAGCCAAAAAGCAAAGCAGCGGGACAATCTGGGCGCGCCTGTTCTGGCCCGTGCTCCGGTTGATCCACACCCGGGAGTGGATCCGCCACGAAACGATGAAATGCTTCTGGTCGTACCGGGAAGAGTTGCAGCAGCAAATTCCTTTCCCCCCCTGGCCTTACCGTATGGAGGAGCTGAACGCTTACTTCGCTGGCGGGGCGGAGCCAACTACCACTTCCTATCCGCCGCAGTCGGGATGGGATATGGATACTTTTCTTGCGAACCAACTTGGGCGGCGGTGGCCCATTGCCAATTTGGAGAATGTAGCGGCTACGGCGGGGCGACAGGGCAACCGGGGCATCGGCATTTACCCCGGAAAAGTAAAAGGGCAGGTATGGCGGGTAGCCTCCGCCAGCCTGAAAGGCCTTACGCCCCCTCCCTACCCCGTTATCATACTGGTGGCTGACGCGCTTGACCCCGGGTGGGTGCCCTACTTCTCCAAAGTGGATGCCGTGGCATCTTACGTTGGTGGGGTCTTATCCCATGCCTCTATAATGCTGCGGGAAGCGCGGGTGCCCAGCATCACTCAGTTGCCGGGGCACATTGCGCTTCGTACCGGGGACTGGGTGGAAATTGACGGCCAGGAAGGAACACTCCGCCCACTTGGGCAGGAAGATTGAGCGCAGGCCCCACAGGTGAGCATGCCCAATCGTTCCGCTTGACTGTTTACGGGAATGGCCCGGCGGCTCCCCCTGCTGCCCAGCGCAAAAGATTCGTTCAATTATTCTTAACTTTTTCTTAACTATCGTATTTTACAGCTCATTTCTAAATCAAAGAGACGGGCTGATGAGCAATCAAACTTCACTGAGCAGACTGTACGTTTTTACATTAGCAATACTGTTGCATAGCTGCGGCGGTTCCTCTTCTTCCACCGGCAACCTGGAAGCAGATGCCCCTCAGTTCAATTTACTGTCAAGCGCGGAAACCGGTATCGACTTTGAGAACAAAATCGTGGAAACGCCGGAGCTCAACCTCGGGTTTTATGACTACTTCTACAACGGGAGCGGGCTGGCGGCCGGTGACTTTAATAATGACGGCCGCACCGACTTATTCTTTTGCGGCAACCATGCCGGCAATAAGCTTTACCTAAACGAGGGCGGCTGGCAATTCAAAGATGCTACCCTGGAATCCGGTATTGACTCCAAAGACAAATGGTCGACTGGCGCAACCCTGGTAGACATCAACAACGATGGGTGGCTAGATATTTACGTCAGCAACTCGGGCCCCACCAATGACCGCAAGCGGCTGGCTAATCAGCTTTACGTCAACAACCAAGACGGCACCTTTTCCGAAGAGGCGGCAGCGTACGGTATTGCCGATGATGGCCGGACGACGCAGTCTGCCTTCTTCGATATGGACAACGACGGCGACCTTGACCTCTTTGTGATGAACCACTCGCTGAGAAACCGGGAAAAAGATGCGATCAAGTGGAACACCACATTTGCCAGCCTGGACCCGGACGTGCAAAAGCAGGACATCAACACCCTGTACCGCAACGATGGCAACCGTACCTTTACGGATATCACTCGTCAGGCGGGCATCTATCAGCCTGGGTTTGGGCTGGGCCTAGCCATATCCGATTTTGATGATGATGGCTACCTCGACGTCTACGTAGCCAACGACTATTTCATCCCTGACTTTTTCTACCTCAATAATGGCAACGGCACATTTACGGATAAAGTCAAAAGCAAGAGCTCACACGTTTCCTTTTACTCCATGGGGTGCGACGCAGCGGATATTAATAACGACGGGCTTGTAGACCTCTCCGTAGTCGACATGACGCCCGCCGACCACTTCCGCAATAAGACCCTCATGGCTTCGATGAATGTCCAGCAATTCACCTGGCTGAAGGAGCAGATGGGCTACGCTCCGCAGTACATGTTCAACACCCTGCAACTCAACCGCGGTTACGGTGTCTACAGCGAAATCGGGCTCTTGGCAGGGGTGTCCCAGACGGATTGGAGCTGGGCAGCCCTGCTGGCGGATTTTGACAACGATGGCTGGAAAGACTTCATGGTTACAAATGGCTACTGGCGGGATACCAAGGACAATGACTGGCGGCTTCGCCTTCACGAACGGTATGCGGAAAAGGGGCAGTCGCCGGAAGTCTACTTCGAGCATTTGCAGACCGCGCAATCCACCCCCCTGCCCAACTATCTATTCCGGAACAAGGGCGACCTGACCTTCGAAAATGTTTCTGAGCGCTGGGCGTTTGGAGAGCCCTCCTTTTCCCACGGTGCGGTGTACGCCGACCTGGATGAGGATGGCGACCTCGACGTCGTAATCAACAACCTCGGCAGCAAGGCCTTTGTCTTGCGCAACAACGCCCGCGAGAAAGGCCAGGGCAACTTTATACGATTTAAGCTAACCGCTGGTGATAATTTCAACGCCTGCCTGAATTCGAAGGTCAAGATTTTCTACGGCGGAGCGCAGCAACTATTTGAATACAGCTTTACCCGGGGTTATGAGTCCTTCGTAGAACCCGTGGCACACTTTGGCCTGGGCGAGGCCACCGAGATCGACCGGGCGGAGATCCACTGGCCCGACGGCCGGGTGACGACGCTAGAGCAGCCTGCGATCAATAAGGTGCATGAAGTTGCCAAAGATAAAGTGGACCGCCTGGTGCATCAGCCGCCGAAAGACCAGCCCATTTTCATGGACATCAGCCGCCAACAGCCGGCTCTCAACTTCCGGCACCAGGAAAACCAATACGAAGATTTTCTCGTAGAAGTCTTATTGCCCCACCGGCAGTCCACCCTTGGCCCCTGCTTGGCTGTAAGCGATATCAATGGCGATGGCTTTGACGACTTCTTCGTCGGCGGCGCCAAAGGGCAGCCGGGCACCCTGTACACGCAAGCCGCCTCTATGGCTTTCCAGCCTGCCCCGCAGGCTACCTTTGCGCAGGATGCGGGCTCGGAAGACCTGGGCGCTCTGTTTTTTGATGCCGACCAGGATGGCGACCCGGACTTGTACGTGGCTAGTGGTGGCGGTGGCGCCTTTGAAGAGGGGTCGGATTTGCTGCAAGACCGGTTGTACCTCAATGATGGCCAGGGCAACTTTTCCAAAGCCAGCGGGGTGTTGCCGAAAATAGGTTCCAGCACCGCAACCATAGCTGCTTCGGATTGGGATAAGGACGGCGACCTGGACTTGCTGGTAGGCGGCCGCACGCAGCCCAGAAAATACCCCCACCCTCCGCAATCTTACCTCATGCGGAATGATGGCGGCCGCTTCACCGACGTGACCGATCAGCTCTACCCGGAGCTTAAGCGTATAGGCATGGTAACGGATGCCTCCTGGACGGATGTCAACGGGGATGGATGGGAAGACCTCATGATCGTTGGCGAATGGATGCCCATTACCCTCCTGCTCAACCGGGAGGGGGAACTAAGCCCCCTGCCAGTAATGGACAACAAGGGCATCCGCGGTTGGTGGTACAGCATTGAGCCGGCCGACTTCGACGGGGACGGCGACCAGGACTTTCTGGTTGGCAATATTGGCCTGAACAATAAATTCCACCCCAGTGAGCAGAAGAACCTCCATGTTTTTTGCAATGATTTCGACGGCAACGGTACACCCGACATCGTGCTTAGCAAACACTACAAAGGGGATATTGTGCCGGTACGGGGAAAGGAGTGTTCTACGGTTCAGATGCCATTTTTGGCAGAAAAATTTGAATCCTATGCTTCCTTCGCTTCTTCCTCCCTGGAAGACATCTACGGAACGGACAAGCTGGAGGAAGCCCTTCACTTGCAGGTCGATAATTTTGCCTCAGTCTACCTCGAAAATACCGGCGGGGGCCAGTTTGCCATGCACCCCCTGCCCAACGCGGCCCAAATTGCGCCCATTAACAGCATTGTAGTCCAGGACTTCAACCAAGACGGGAACCTGGACGCTGTCGTTGGTGGCAATATGATCGAGACCGAAGTAGAAACCGCAGCTTACGATGCCGGCAAGGGGCTATTTATGGCCGGCAACGGGGACGGCACATTTGAAGCGTCTCTGCACATGCCCTCAAGCGGCTTGTTCTCGCCTCTGAATGTAAAAGACATCGCATTCTTCAAACTGAAAGGGCAACGCCCGGGCCTGATCGTGGCCAATAATGACGGGCCATTGCAAATGTACGCTTGGATTGGCGACCAACAGGCGCAATAAGGCCACTGTCTTTCCAAGCCGGCCAGCCTTGCCTTTGCACCGCTGGCCGGCTTGCCTTGAGCTACTGGTTGAGCGGCGTTTCGTTCACCCAGTGAAAACCACGGTTAGTCAGCAGGAAATCCGCTTTGGTTTTACGCGTAGCAGCGATCCAAATACTGTCGTGCTGCCATTGCCCCGATAAAACCAAACGGCCCGGAGCGGCACGCTCGTACTGTAGGGTACCCCCGATGCTATCTCCGGAAAAAACCGCAGTTTGCTTCACGGTATCTACTTCAAGATCGTACCACCGCAAAGCGCCAGGCATCGCCTGTACCGCCGCCCTGCCCGGGAACTCAATAGCCAGGTGCCGCCAACGGTGTTCATCCGTCAGCAACGGCGGCAGGGTATCGCCATCTACGACCATCGTTTCGACCTCATAGAGCCCATAGAGCGCAGGTCGGGGCTGATTGGACAAGTAGTTGGCGGTGTAGACGAAGCCAATTGCCCCGGCCAGCAAAGCCAGGGCTTTCACGGCGTATTTGAAACGGTTAAAACGCCGGCCGGCAAACAGCCCCGGGTCCTCCACCAAATGGGTGGGCCGATTGAGCAAAAACAGGTTTACAAGCCGGCGGCCGTCCAGGGCAATCAGGGCCAGGCAGAACAGTACGAGGTGGGTTGACAGGATTTTGACGGGCACATCGTAGCAGAAATTCAGGACCATCACATTGGCCATTACGCCGAAGGTGACCAACGCACCCAGCGTCGTGGTCCTTCGGAAAAGCAACAGCAAGGCACCGAGCAATTCCCCTCCGCCCGTGAACAGGTTATAGCCGTAGGAATGCCCCATAAAGGTCCAGAGCAAGCCCATGGGGGAAGAATCGCCGTAGGGCTGCAGCAACCGGTGAAAAGGAGGCTCCCGAAATTGCAGGTACAGCAGTTTAGCTACCCCATATATCGCCATTTGGACGACTAGGTAGTAGCGAAGCAGGACCAGGAGCACTTGAAGCAGGGTAGGGTACGAACCGCGGCGGCCCAACCAGGACCAAACCGCAGCGATAAAAGTGGCTAGCAGTCCGAACCAGAGGAGGCTGAGATAATTGTACAGCCCGTCTCCGCTACCCGATTCCAGTACCGCTGTACCTGGCTCTACGCCCAGCAACCAAGTAGCCATCCGGGGGATTACCCATTCCCAAACCTGGCTGAGGTAACCAGATACGAAAAACTGATTGGAAAGGATGAACAGAACTGAATAGGCGAAGAACCACCTAAAGCCGAAGCGCTGCCAGGGCGTCCAGGAAACCGGTATGCTGATTGCCATAACTTTTAGGAGTTTATCTTTTGCTAACTCAAAGACGGTGCAGTGGGCTGAAAGTTAGGCAATTCCCTCTGGTAATTATCCCCGGTGCCGGATTCCCCTATGCTGGAGGGCTGCAGTAGAGCTGCCCGGCAACTATTCCATTCGCTTGTTGTTTAAACATCAGTACAGTAAAATTCAATTTCGTCTTCATGGCTGCCGAAACCGAAAAGATAAAAGCAGCACCAACCAAGCATGCCGTGCATCCGCTCATCCGAAAGCGGTGGAGTCCGCGGGCTTTTGCAGACCGCCCCCTATCCGAAGCGCAGATGCATACATTGCTGGAGGCGGCGAGCTGGGCAGCCAGCTCTTACAACGAGCAGCCATGGCAGTACCGGTACGCGCACCGCAGAGACACGCAGGGGTTTCAGCGTTTGCTGCGGTGTATCAAGGAAGGGAACCGGCAATGGGCCGCTTCGGCAGCAGTGCTCGTTTTGAGCCTCGCCCGTACTGAGTTTGGCAAGAACGGCCGGCCCAACCGCCATTACTTGCACGATACGGGTGCCGCTAATACCACCCTACTGCTTCAGGCTGCTTCCATGGATATCTACGGGCACATGATGGCGGGGTTCGACTCCGATAAAACAGTAGCTGAATTCAGCCTCCCGGGCACAGTGGAGCCGGTTTGTTTCATGGCACTGGGCTATTTAGGCGACCCGGAGCAGCTGGAGCCGCCCCTGCGCGAGCGGGAAATGAAGCCAAGGAGCCGTAAGCCTCTGCCGGCCTTCACGCAAAAAATAGTTTCCTGAGATACTTTATCCTATGAAAATTGACCTTAGCCAGCACCCCGTTCTAAACAATGAAGAGCAGCGCCGCTTCGAAGTAAAAATCGCAGGCAAAACAGCGGTAGCAGAATACATCAAAACCTCCCAAAAGCTGATTCTGAGCCACACGGAAGTACCCCGGGGGCTGGAGGGCCAGGGCATTGCGAGCCATTTGGCAAAAGCCGCCCTGAGTTATGCCAAGTCGGAGGATTTGCGGGTTATGCCACTTCGCCCATACATGGCAGGGTACATCGCCCGCCACCCGGAATGGAAGTCGATTCTGATGCCGGGCATAAATGTTGGTTAAACGCCATTAGCCGCGAAAAATCCGGATAGATTGCGTACTATTGCGATACAAACGAATCATCCCATGAGCAGTATACGCGTTTTCCGGAACGAGGTCCCGGCTATTGATGTCTCCCAAATGATGGAAGTGGACCGGCTGATGACCGAATTTTATGGTATTTCCCTTCCGCAGATGATGGAGAATGCGGGGCGCTGCCTCGCCATACTCGCCCGGGACCGCTTCCTGGATGGCACCCCTTGGGGCAAGCAGGTAGTTATCCTGGCGGGCCGGGGGCACAATGGGGGCGGCGCATTGGTAGCGGCGCGCCGGCTGGTCAACTGGGGCGCCACAGTACAAGTCTTCCTTAGCCATCCGCCCGAAGCATTGAACGAAGCGACCGCCCAGCAATACCGGACGCTTTCCGCCATGGGAGCCACCCTTCTTAGCGGTGATCAACTGCCGGATGCTTTTATCGGAGAGCTCATTATCGACGGGTTAATCGGGTACCGGCTCAGCGGTGCCCCGCATGGCCTGCCCAAATCCATGATTGAGTGGGCCAACCGGCAGCCTGCTCCCACCCTCGCGCTTGACACGCCCTCAGGCGTAGAGCTTAGCGAAGGCCAGGTGTTCAACCCCGCCATCAAAGCCCGGGCCACGCTTACCCTGGCCCTACCCAAAAAAGGGCTGCACCAAGAGAAAGTGCAACCCTTTAGGGGCGAATTGTACCTTGGAGACATTTCTGTGCCCCGCCCTTTATACGCCCACGCCCAACTTGACATTAAAGTCCCGAGCCTCTTTACGGAATCAGACGTGCTGCGCTTGCCCTAAGGGATCGCAAGGCAATATTGCGCGCCCCCTCAGGCGGGCTATCGATTGTCCACCATGAAGGCATCTACAAATAAGGATATCCGGTCGGTCCCATCCAAATCTACTGACATGATGGAAGGGCTGCCCACGCCATCATTGGGCATGCTTGTGAATATCACCTTGCCACCGGTTGAAGAAAAACGGGCCTGCACATCATTCGTGCCCGGCTCCTTTTGTGCCGATAGGTTCAAGGTGCCACCGGTCTCGATATTCCGAATAAAGAGGTCCACATCGATCAGCCGGCCGTTGGCGTTTTGGGTACCGCTGATGTCATAGGTGTAGAGGACCTGTGTGCCATCGACCGAAAACATAGGGTTGCCAAGGGCACCCGGCTGATCGGCCAGAAGCGTATCCAGCGCCCCCCCCTGATCGATCAGGTAAAGTTCGTCTTTGTAGTGTTGGTTACCCCGTACGCGGGCCACGACGTGGTTGGGGTGGGCCGTCCAGTCCAGCCCGGAGAATGCCCGGCCTTCCGGTGCCTCTGCAAAGAGCGACAAGCCTGTGCCATCCACATTAATCTTATAGGCCCGGTTGAAATTCATGTAGAGCAACTGCGCACTGTTGGGCGACCAGGCATAGTCGAGGCGTTCTATATCGTAACTCATTACCGGTATTTCATCAGTCACCTGCTGTACGCCGCTGCCATCGCGGTTCATGACAAAGAGGTGGAGCTGCGTGCCGCTGAACGAGAGAAAAGCTACTTTCTGGCGGTTTGGGCTGACCCTGGGCTTCCAGCAGTCGCCCATGCCAGCCGTAAGCAGAATTTCGTTGGTCTCGTCGCCGGAGTTATCTCCGGTTCGGCCGGCATAGATGCCCATCTCGCCCGACTCGGCATCCCGGCGCACGTAGTGGTAGCGGTAATCCGGAAAATCAATAGTGGTAAACTTCCAAACCGGGCCAAACACATCGGGCATATCTTCCACTTCCACTTTCACCTGCCAAAAGAAAGTGGTTTCGTAGTCGAGGCCCTCTACGCGCAGTGTGGTGTCGGTGATGCCCTCCGCCAGGACGCGCCCTTCGGGGTCATGCTCGGAATAAAGCAGGACATCGTAGTAAAGGGTATCGCTGGTGTTGTTGCCAGACGACCAGGTCAGGTCTACGGCTACATCAAGGCCGGTGGCCCCATCCTCCGGTTGCGGACTGGCCGGGGCTACGACTTCTTCCTCTTCCTCTTGCGCTTCTATCAAAAGAATAGTGACTTCCTTGGTCCGGTCGGCTTCGATGGCGACATTTTGGAGCCCTTCCCGGTAGCCATCGGCTTTGATCCGGACGGTGTAGTTCTCTACTTCCAGTGAATCAATGTAAAACTGCCCATTTTCATCAGAGATGAAAACATTGGTAGCGGGCACGGTGGTAACTACAGCACCGGTAATGGGTTCAAAGGTTACCTCATCGAGGAGGGTGCCCCGCACCTGGCCGTAGGTGCTCAGTTCGAGCGGGTCTTCCTGGCAGGCGGTAAGCAGCCCCAGCAAGACAGCAAAGCTTAAAATTTGGTATATCGTTTTCATGTTTGCCTGCTTGTTAGTTGAAGTAAAACTTGACCCCCGCCCTGAGGCGCCAGAGAATGTCATTGTACCGGCCCGAGTTCATGTCGTCCAGTTCATCAGAAAACAAAAAGTGGTAGTCGGCGCTCAAGTCCAGCGCGAGCCAATCATTGAGGTAGTAGTCCATGCCGATACCGCTGTTGACTTTGAAGTAAGTGCCGGCCCCGCTGCCATTGGAGAGGTTATTGGTTTGGTCCATAAGGCCGCCCACCCCAAAAAGCAGGTAAGGCGATAGGTTATCTCCAGGCAGCATTCGTGCCACGACATTCAGGTCTCCGTAGATGATATTTTCGGTGTACAATTCGGAAGCCGCCGCAAGCTGGCTCGTCCCCAGGTTCAACTGAGCCCGGAACCGGGGGGATAGCACGAAGCCAAACCCTACCTCTCCGCCGGGGCGCAACCGCGTTTGCGGGAAATCGCCATCGTACAGCATGCCGCTGCCCGAGAGGCTGATGTACCCCCGGTGGTTGCGATCCTCCACTTTGCGCCCGAGGAGCTGGGTTTCTTTCATCTCTTCCCGTTCCATTTTATACGCAGCGATCATCCGTTTGGCTTCCTCTGCCTTTTCGGGGTCAGGCGACCACAGGCCGTCGATCAGGCCCTCCATGACGAGGGCATATACGGCTTTCTCTATGGCTTCCGTCACGGCCATTTCGGAGGGCTCATTGTAGGTAAAACCGGTTTCGACCTCCAGCAGCCGCTGAAAGCGCACAAAGCGGAACAGGCCGGCATCCACTGCTTGCGAGAGTATGGTTTTGGAGGTATAGACGGTCTTGAGGACTTTCCCGTTTGAGGTGGAAATGGCGCGAAGGTAAACCGTGACCCGGTCTTGCCGGTACTGGCCGGATGCGCCCGCCCCAAAGTAGCGGAGCCCGGCGCCACCGGTAACGATATTAGCGTCATAGGAGACAATACCGCCTTCCAGGATGACGCCGGCGAAGAGCAAGGGCGGCAGGAGGGGCCCCTGCGCATTTTGCTCGTACTGTTGCCGGCTGGAGCGGATGATCTTACGTTCATTGAGCAGGTTGCCTACATTTTCCCGCTCGATGGGGACAAACCAACCGGAGTCATCCATGGCTTTGATCAGGATACTGGTACCGCCCTGCGTAACAGCGGTTGACCAGTTGGCCCCTATTTCGGCAGGCCGGTACTGCCCGGATTGGTCCCGGAACTTGTAGACCGCGGCGATAACCTTCTCTCTTGGGACCGGCAGCCGCCGCAGCTCCGGCGTAATGGTCGTCTCCTCCCCAAGGCGGGCGGGAGCGCTTGTCAGGGGCTGGTTCATATAGGACCCGCAGCTGCTCAGAAAGAGCAACAGAAAGCTGCAAAGCCCTAGCAGCCCGTGGGTAATATTGGACTTCATCGTGCTTTAGAGTTTGGACAGACCCTGGGTTTGGAAAAAGCTCAGCCACCCCTTCTACGAGAGGGAATCAGGTTGGCCCCGTTTCTGCTCTTGCGGTCGGAGGCAGCCAAGCCATCCAAACTCTAGTCTTAATCAGGGTCGAGTGGTTATCAGATTTGGTAGTGGCGGTGGCCAGGCTAGAAGTACGGGACGGTAATTTGGGTCTGCCCGCCGTTAGCGAAATCAATAATCGTTACATTCAAGCCATCCAGGCCGGGTACCACAGAGATTTCAAAATCCCCCAAGTTGTAGGTACCTTCCTCCAATCCGAACTCCCCGAATTGGCTGGTGACCAGCTGCCGGGATATCTGGCTCAGCAGCTGCCGGTTCAGGGTCTCTGTAAAGTTGTCCAAAGAACTCCGGCTGTTGTTGAAGCGGCTGCGGTCATTCGCGTTCTGCTCCAAAGCCGGATCGGTTAAGCCGTTTTGCACATTGGCAGAGTTGAGCAGCCAGCTGTAGTTGAGGTAGTTGCCCCCGAAAGCGGGGTTTTTGGGCTCATAAGTGAAATCCTGCGCGGAAAGCCCCGACTGCAGGAGCAAGAGTGCCAAAGCACTCAGTGCGATTTTTAAAGTGTGCATTTTCATGGTGTAAAAAATATTAGAGTTTGGAAAAATCTGTTTGGGGTTGCGGCTAATAGCTATCCCGGATTGGCAGATTAGTACAGGCCGCTGCCACTTTGATCGCCATCCAAGGCTTGTTCCACTTGCGCCTTGCGCACGATCTTTTGATGAACATAGTCTGCTACCGCTTTTGCTAATTCGCGGATCATTTCTGGTTTAGGCTGAAGCATACGGGCAAAAACCTGCTCCCCATCGAGCAAAACCGAGACCTGGGTAGACCGGCCGGGAGCGGGTTTCTCCTCAATCCGGATAATGTACCCGAGCTCGGTTTGCGGTTCTTTCCAGGTGCGGTAGAACTCATCGTAAAACTCCTGCCCCGCGCGAGTCCGGGTGTCATCCACGATAAAGCCGCCGCCGATTTCTATGTCCTGGCCGGCGGAGCCGAACCCGCTCTGGGGCCCATTTTTTTTTTCATCATTTTGGTGCTGCTGCGGCTTGGCGGGCTGGGGCTTTTCTTTGGGAATTTCCCCAATGACTTCCCGGGTTTGGGCAAGCATCTTTTCACCTTCGTAAATTTCCAGGGTCGCCAGGATGTAGCTGCCCTCATCTATATTGATGGAAGTCGTGGACAGCAGGCGGCTGGCACCGTCACCCAGCTCAAATACGCCTCCCTGATTCGAAGAAGAGCGGTTATTTCTGGAATCGACCCGCAGCATCGTCAGTTTATAAGAGAGTGAACGTGTGCGCCCCGACTCGTTGATGCATTGGCCAGACATTTCCAGCTGCCCATCTGTTTCGGTCAGCTTGAGTTCCGCCAATATACCTGTCTCAGGCTCTTCCTGAGCAAAGGCTGCCAGCGACAGTGTAAAGAAAAACATTAGTGCAGTTACGAATCGCATATTCGTGTTATTAGCGTTTGTTAGTTAGTGACCCTTAGGGTGGCCAGGCCGAATTAATTGCTGGATTTTTTATCCCTGAGCCGCCCCCGATGGCTACAGGGGGAAATTGTCAACTGATCAGGGCTCCGTAATCCGCTGAGGTTTAGTTGCCGCCGGGCAGAAAAGAGGAAAATTGTATGGTCACATTAGCCCCTCCG
>CAZNSK010000041.1:0-40887 GCA_964575505.1 uncultured Phaeodactylibacter sp. | reverse complement strand
CCTGGTTTTACTGGGTTTCTTCGGTTAGTCATTTCTGAAACACTCCACTAGTACTTATAATAAAAGGGAATCACTTCCTCACCTCATAATCCTTCCCAATCTCCACCTTATACTCCCTGATCGCCATCGCCTGGTCGTACTGCCGGGAATCAATGCCGGTCTCGAGCAGTTTCTCTAGCGGCGCGTTGCAGTGGGCACAGGCTCCTTCCACAATCACATCGCCGGCGGGGTTGAGCCACAGCTTTTCCGGGCGCACGGCATTGTCTTCCTTTTGCCGGCAGGCCGGGCAGAACACATCTTGCAGAGCAGCAGCGTAGCGCGGCTCAAAATTCCTGCCCATGATCAACTGCAGGTCTTCTTCGGTGATGGAAATATCGACGTACATACGGCTTTTATTATCTTGGAGGCAAACCTTCACTTATGAAAAACTACCCGTACAACGGCCTGGTGTTTTTATTGTTTGCCTTCCTCCTTGGTAGTTGCAGCCCTTCACCGGAAGCGGCCCGGATTGAACCGGGGCTGGTGGTCACACAGTCCACTGATTTTCAAACCGATACCCTGCTGCTGCCCAGCGACTCCCTGGGCCGCCCCGTATTGGTGATAGAAGGGGAGGGGCTGACCGTAGACTTCGGGGGCACCCTGCTCCAGGGTGGTTCTGCCGACAGCCTGCCCAATACCTTTACCGGCTTAGCCGTCCTGGTGCGCAACAGCCAAAACGTGACCATCCGGAACCTGAATGCCCGGGGGTACAAAGTGGCCCTCCTGGCCGAAAATACCGATAGCCTCACCCTGGAGGACTGCGACTTCAGCTACAATTACCGGCAGCGCATGAAAAGCACGCCCGAGGCAGAAGACCTAGACGATTGGCTATATTACCACCACAACGAATCTGACGAATGGCTCCGCTACGGCGCAGCGGTCTACCTTAAGAATTGCCATGCTGCTACTGTGCGCGGCCTCCGGGTCACCGGCGGGCAAAACGGCCTGATGATGACAGGCTGCAATCAGGGCACCTTTTATAATAATACCATTCATTTCAACTCCGGCATAGGCATTGGCTTGTACCGGAGCAGCTATAATAAGGTGATGCACAACCGGCTGGACTGGAATGTGCGGGGGTTCAGCTATGGCATCTACAGCCGGGGGCAGGATAGCGCGGGTATTTTATGCTACGAGCAAAGCTCCAATAATATCTTCGCCTACAATTCTGCCACGCACTCCGGAGACGGTTTCTTCCTCTGGGCCGGGCAGCATACGATGGATACCGGTGAGGGCGGCTGCAACGATAACGTCATCTACGGCAACGACTTTTCCCACGCTCCCACCAACGGCATCGAAGTCACCTTCAGCCGCAACATTATGGCCGATAACCGCCTGCACGAATGCCGTTACGGTATCTGGGGTGGCTACAGCTACGAAAGCCTGATGAGCGCAAATGAAATCAAGGGCTGCGACTATGGCATTGCCATCGAGCACGGGCAGGATAACGCCATGCAGTACAACATCTTCGACAGTTGTACCCTAGGGGTCAGGCTTTGGGAACGGGCGGAGCAGCCCGAAGACTGGGGCTATGCCCAGCAGCGGGACGTACAGAGCCGGGGCTATACCCTGCAGCATAACGTATTTTACCAGACGGAGCTGCCCCTGTCTATCTCTGGCACCGACAAGCTGGCGATTAACGACGACAATCAGTTTTACGCCTTCCGGACGCTGCTGGAGGCTAAGCAGCCCAATGAAAACCTGGTACTGGTGAAGAACCGGATAGGCGACGGAGCCCTGGGCGATGCAGCAGCCTTTGCCCGCGATAATCCGACGGCAGCACTGCCCACTCCCACGGTGCGCCGGAATTGGCGGACGACAATGCGGGAACTGGCCCCTATCCAAAAGTTCCAACCGGTTCCTTTGCCCGATGGGATGAACGCCCGGCTGCCAAAAGGGCAACTACGCGGCCGGAAGTACATCCTGGTGACGGAATGGGGCCCCTATGATTTTCGGCGCCCCATTGCCTGGCGGCGGGCAGTGGACGAGGGTACGATGACTTTTCTGCTCCTGGGCCCGCAAGGCAACTGGCGCCTTACCGGTGGCGAAGGCTTCACTCGGGTGACCCCCAAAACCGGCACCTTCCCGGCTACCGTCACAGCACGGGTCGACCCAGCAGCGGCAGATTATGCCCTCGACTTCGAATTTGTCGGAGAGGCAGTAACAACGGAGTTTGGGAAGTACCGGAAGCGGGGCGCAGGGGTCTCCTTTCATTGGGTGCCATAGCTGTGCAGCCGGAACCGGATCTGATCGCCGGGGCGGCACTGCGCCAAAACCGGCAAATCATGGGCACGCGCCTGCGCCATCCTTGGATAGCCGCCTGTGGTTTGGGCATCTGCCATCAGGATGATGGGGTGGCCAGACGGCGGGACTTGCACGGTGCCCGGCAGTACGGCCGAAGAGAGGAGGCTGGGCAATCGGCTGGTATCCGGCAGGTTTTCCTGCAGGCGGAGCCCCATCCGGTTGGCGTCTTTGGTGATCGTAAATGGCTGGCTTTGCAAAAGGGCGGCAGCAGCTGGAGAAAAGGCTGCCCACTCCGGGCCGGGGAACAGGTTAATGGTTGGGGCTTCCGGAAAATCAGGCTGGTCTTCCGGGTCAATAGATCGGGCAGCAATAGCGGAATACGCCTGTACCTGCAAGCGCTGGCCGGGCTTCAGGCGGCTTTCCGGTGTAAGCAAATCGGATGGGTAGGGCGGCGGGCTGCAACTGCCGAGCCACTTGCGGACCTGCCAGGCACCCCGAACCGCAAGATAGGCCCGGCAACCGCTTTGCATGCCTCCCACAGTTAAAACCGCACCGGGCGCTGCCGATACCGTGCTGTAGGTTGGAATGGCCTGGCCGTTCAGTTTTGGATGAATCCGGGCACCGGTCAGCGCGATTTGAGCCGGCCCATGGAAGCGCACGCTAGGCCCCAGCAGCGTACTTTCTATTACTGGCGTATGGAGGGGATTGCCAACCAGTTGATTGGCTAAGGCGGCGGCCTGCCGGTCCATGGCGCCGCCCAGGGGGACGCCCTGCGATTGGTAGCCGGGCCGCCCTTCATCCTGTAGCGTGTCGTACAATCCGGTAGAAAGGATCTCAATTTCAGGCATAGGGCTAGGCGGGTTTGAAGATGACGGCATCTCCGGGGCGCAGCAAAAATGGGTCCTCCGCTTCGGCATTGAACACCTGCCGTTGGGTTTGCCCGATGATTTGCCAGCCACCCGGTGCTTCAAATGGGTAGATGCCGGTCTGGGCACCCGCCAGCCCAACCGCACCGGCAGGGACCGATTGCCGGGGCGTACTTTTGCGGGGGCAGTGCAGCGCTTCGGGCAAGGGGCCCAGGTAGGGAAAGCCTGGTAAAAAACCAATTAGGTAGACCCGGTAAGGGCGATTGCTATGGTACTCGATGATTTGGGATTCGGAGAGCCCGGTGCGCCGCGCGACTACAGGCAGATCGATGCCGTTATATTGGACTGGGATTTCGAAAGTGCGCCCGGTCTTGCCAGCGGCGGGGCGGGGGGCCATCGTCCGGAGTTGGTCTGCTAACGTTCTGTAAGCAATTTGTAGCGGGTTGAACACCACCGTGAGCGAGCAGTAAGCTGGGATCGTGTAGGCAACGCCTTTGATACTGGCTTCCTGAATGGCTTTTTGCCAGGCGTGCACGGTAGCATTGAGCTCCGGGTCAATTCGCTGTTCCCAGTTGAGAAGCAGTGCCCGGTCGCCGAAGGGCTGAATCTTCATGGGCTGCCTTTTTGAATACCTGACTGCTGGAAAAAGTGGTCCAGTGCTTTCAGGATAGGCACCGCCATTGGGTTATCCCCGTGTATGCAAAGGCTGTCGGCCTGAAGCGGCAGCCGGCCCCCGGCATCTGTGGTGACCATCCCCTCCATCAGGGTTTGCCGGACTTGCGCTACCACCTCGGCAGGGTCGTGAAGTACGGCACCCGGTTGCTTACGGCTCAGTAGTTGCCCATCCGCACCGTACCGGCGGTCGGCAAAGGCTTCGCGGATGAAGCCCAAGCCAGCACTTTGGGCAGCCCGGGCCAGAGCGGAGCCCGGCAGCCCCATAACCCGGAGCTCAGGGCTGATGGATTGGAAGATGGCAACCGCAAGTTGAGCCTGCTCTTCGTGCTGACAAAGCGCATGGTAAAGCGCACCGTGCGGCTTTACATAAGACAGCTGCCCGCCCAGGCTTTCCACCATGCCCTTCAGCGCACAGACCTGATACCTCAGTATGGCTTGTAGTTCCTTTGGTGGTAAATGCATAGGCGCCCTTCCAAAATTGGGGCGGTCCGGGTAGGAGGGGTGGGCACCAATGCGCAGCCCATGCTGTAACGCTTGGCCGATGGCTTCTTCGATGAAAATCGGGTCACCACCGTGAAAACCACACGCTATATTGCAGGAGGACAGGTAGGAGAAGATATCCGCTTCGTTTGGAAAACGCTTGGTTTGGGTGCCTTCGCCCAGGTCGGCATTGAGGTCTATCGATAGCTGCATCAATCATTCTTTTTGGAAGCGGTAGCCAAAGTTCAATTTCGCATAGGGCAAAGGAAACTGCTCACCAGTCAGAGAGCGGCCCAGGCCAAAGCCGACATCAAAGAGCAGCCCTTTTTCAGAAACGGTTTTATACCCAAAGCTAAAACCAGGGCCCACCCCCCCCCATAGGTAAATCCACCTACAAAAAAGCCAATTTTAAATCCGTCGTGGCCTCTCTTGCTATTCAGGTAGTAGCTGCCATTTGCATAAAGCCCAAAGCCGCCTTCGGCAGCAAGCAAGTAGCCTTCCAGCCCGGCATCGTTGCCGATCGGACCTTCTACCGAAAATACGAGAGCAGGTATTAATAAGCCAAATGGAGAGAGGCTGACATCTGTTTGGGCACTCAAAGGGGCATTAAAGCCTAAGAGCAAAATCGGAAGAAGCAGAAGTTTACGCATGGGGTTGTTTTTAAAAGGTAACGGTAACTGAAGTAAGTATGCTGCTTGGTTAGGGTAGCGATTTGCAATCTCTATGCCCTGCCCGGGGCCTGCTACAGTATCAATCGTTACGGAACCCATACACTTAGTGCTGCTGCTTGACCACTCGGTATAACCTGGGCAGTGCTTCGTGCCCAAACCGGAGGAAGTAGGTGCCGGGCGGCAAGCCGTATAGAGAGACAACACCCCGCGTGCTATCACCGTAAGTGGCCAGGCGGGTATAGCGCACAGTTTGCCCCTGAGCGCTTAGCACCCGGACGGGCACCGACGGCCTGCTTTCCAAGCCTCTGATTTCAACCCGGACGAACCCTTCAGTAGGGTTAGGGAAAAGCTTGACCGACTTGCCAAAAAAGCGGCTGCTGGTAGAGGAAGTCATATCAATTTCTACAAGCAGGCTTTGCTCACAGCCCGCGCTGTCCCGGGCTGTAATAAGATAATTGCCAGGCGGCAGGCCCTCAAACACATTGACCGCCTGGAAACCGCCATTGTCTAACTGGTAGGATAAGCCCCCCAAGCCGCCGTTCACGTTTACAGTGATACTGCCATTGGCTTGCCCGCCGGAGGCATTCATAACCTCCGCCGATAGCTCCAGCGTACAGGTATACAGTGTAATGGTAGTGTCGGCTTCGCAACTATTGAGGTCACGGCCTACACAGTTGTAAGTGCCGCCTGGCAGGTTGTTGAAAACCGGGCTCGTCTGGAAGGTAGCCCCGCCGTCAATGCTGTATTCATAGGTCTCCAGGCCGTTGATGAGACTGAGAATGATCTGGCCATCTTCTGCACCGGGGGCAGATTCATTAGCGGCGTTGGCATCCATGATGACCTGGCAGGAAAAGCTGGAGCAGAAGGGCAAGTCGATCATTTGGCCAAAATCTGTGTTAGTGCCGAGTTGGGCGAGTACGTTGCCCTCGGCATCAATGACTTCCACGTCGCCCGGAGGCGGGCCTATCAGGCCGTCCCCCCAGCTGTCCAGTAACCGGAGGGTGTAGCAAGCGTCGGGCAGGCAGAAGGGTTCTTCCTGAAGGGTTGTACCCTCTACGTAGGGGCCACCCTGAGCAATCACTTCGTCGCTTTCATCCCGGATTTCCCAGGTCGTTTCCTCGGGGTAGGAATCCGTCAGCAGGCGGAGGATGACCGTTTCTCCACCCAGAAGGGCAGAGAAGCTGGCCTCCCGGCTATTGTTGCCCGGGTTTTGGTCAGCCACGCCATTGGGAGCGCTCACGGTAGCCGCAAATTGATTGCTGCCATCAACTAAAGGGGTTAGCTCCAGAAGTAGGGTGGTGGTTTCACCGGGTGGGAGTTCGCCTGCCCATTCGATATCCGCTCCGGCATTGCCATTAAGGCTGGTGGAAACGGTAGCCGAAAAGAGGGTGTCCACCCCCGCATTCTGAATGATCAATTCCACTGTGGTAGCGGTATCACAGATATTTTGGCCTAGCCCGGCTATTTCAGCCAGGGCCACATCGTCGCGTGTCAGCTGCCGAACTTGAGTCCTCAGCGTGTCGTTGAAAAAAGCCGTATCCAGGGGGTGAGCTACAGCCAGGACGAAGTCGTAGGTGCCCACCGCTTCCATGTCTACTGTAGGCACGAAAGTGTGCAGGTAAATGCTGTCGGAGGCCAGCGTATCGGCAATGGTGTCGGTGACGAAAGGGAGACCTTCAAACTGATAGCTCACCGTGTAGTTGGCTATAGGCTTAAAGCCCGTATTGCGAACCGCAATTTGCACCGTTTCGGCATTGGACAAAAAACCGGAATTCTGGGGTTGTACCAACTCCTGTACGCCTATGTCATTAGAGTCGCGCCGGAGCCAGGCAGAGAGGATTTTGGTTTTCCACTGGCCACTTTCACCCATGTATTCTCCGGTGAACCAGAAATCTGTTCCAGTCAGGGGGTCGACAGCCATAGCGGCATAATCCCCCCAGCGTGAGCCACTCTGAGCACTCAAACCTTCCGCGAACTCAAATTCCTCTACCGTCATGACACCAAGTGGGTCACCATTGAGCCGGCCGGTATAGCGCAGGGAGAGGTCACGACTCGGCCCACCCACGGAGTACGCCATGAAGATATTGCCATTAAAATCCATAGAGATACCACCAGCAAACCGGCTGAGCCCGTCGTCTTGGCTGTAGGTGCCCTCTTGGTATATCGACCAGTCTCCGCCCGATGACTTCCGGAGCTCCATCCACCTCAGGCCGGCCCGGTCCGTGCCATCTACATCAACGGCAAAGTGAAGTAGTATGGCCTCGTGAGATCCAAAGTTGAGGTAGGGCACGCGGTGGAGGATAATATCCTGCAGGCCATCGACCCGTTGGTCATTGGGCTGTTCAATGCAATCGAAAAAACCACCGTTGGGGCATATCTCAGCATCGAATGGGGCTCCTGTCATATCAATCGGGCCTGCCGTGAAGTTGTTGTCTTCTTCCTCCCAGTCGAGGTGGACTTCCCAAAGCTCCACTTTATCGTCTCCGCCTTCCCAGGCATCGTCGTACAGGCGCACCACGTAGCCCGGAGCGCCGGCGGGGGGAGGGGTATTGCCATCCCAGTCTACCGGCGTGGCGACCTGGAAACTGCCCTCAGAGAACTTGGGGATACCGAGGCGCTGCACGCCCGGGTTTTCTCCTGCCAGCATGGGCTGCCGCTCGAGTGCATAAATTGGAATATTAGCGTCTCCCGGTTCATTGGTCGTCACGATGTAGGCATTGTGCCAAACGGAATACTTGGGGTAGTCAGGAAAAGATGGCGTCTCAAACCGGTAGGCATACCACTCGCCGGTAGGGTCCTCAGTTACAGAAATGGCCACCAGAAGCGCGTTACCGCCAAAATCCTGGAATTCTGAAATCATCCACCGGTTGGCAGCGTGGTCCCATAGCACGATAGGGTCACCGAGGCCCATTACGCCGAATTGCATCCACAAGGCGTTCAGAGCAGGAAGCTCGAAGGCCAGGTTGCCTTCCAGGTCATAAACGTGGAGCCGGCTCCCTCCGCTTGCATTCGTCATTTGCACAAAATGGCTGCCGTTGAGATCGCCGCAGGGGTCGGGCGGAAGCACATTCCCAGCAGTAGAAAAGTCGATGCCATCAAAGGCGAGGGCAGGCGTCACGACCCGTTCGTCAGTGCGATAGCTACCGGGCGCGTAGAGGGGGTCTGCGCCATGGGGTGCTGCAGTAGCGGCTGCACGGCGGGGGATGCGCTGCCGCTGTGTGAAGTTTGGGATTTCTTTTGGGATAATGCGCCGGCGTTTGGATTTTCCTGTGCGCTGGGGGGTAGGGGCAGCCCAATCCGATAGGGGCGCGCTTCGCCCTAAGTATTCGCCCTGGCCGCGTTCGGCGGGTATCGTCAATTGCTGGGCAGGTAGGTTAAAGCTGAATGCAGGGAGTAGAATGAAAAGGATTATGGCGTATTTCATAGATCAAGTTTTTTCCCCATACAGGGGTGGGGTGGATGGATTTCGTCCGGATGAAGATAGGGCATTCGGTTCAACCCCGCCCAATGGGCAGCAGGAAAATGGGCATAGTGAATAGGATTTACAATTGGAGGTTTGGATACCCCTTCGTCTTGTCACAGGATCGTTACCTTTGCCAAAAAGCAATACCTATGTCAAGCTCAGCGAATGCCATTCTGGAAACCAGCATGAACCTGCCCGGCCAAACGGCTTTTTACCGGGGCAAAGTCCGTGACGTGTATACCGTTGGCCCCCGGCTGGTGATGGTGGCCTCCGACCGTATTTCGGCTTTCGACCATGTGCTGCCCCGGCCTATCCCGTACAAAGGGCAAGTGCTCAATCAGGTGTCTACACACTTCTTGCAAGCCACCCGAAATATTGTGCCCAACTGGCTGGAGGCGGTACCCGACCCTAATGTGGCGGTGGGTGTGGCCTGTACGCCTTTCAAGGTGGAAATGGTCATCCGGGGGTACCTTGCCGGGCACGCCTGGCGCGAGTACAAAGCCGGGCGGCGGGAGATTTGCGGGGTAGCTATGCCAGAGGGGATGAAGGAGAGCGGCCGTTTCCCGGAACCAATTATCACGCCGGCTACCAAAGCGGAAGAGGGGCACGACGAAGATATTAGCCGCGAAGCTATTATTGCGCAAGGCCTGGTCAGCGAATCGGATTATGCTCAGTTGGAGCAATACACTAAGGCTTTGTTCCAGCGGGGTACCGAGATGGCCGCGCAGCAAGGCTTACTTTTGGTAGATACCAAGTATGAGTTCGGGAAGCGGGATGGCCAAATCTACCTGATCGACGAGGTGCATACCCCCGACAGCTCCCGGTATTACTACGCGGATGGCTACGAAGAGCGGCAGGCTAAAGGCGAGCGCCAAAAGCAGCTCAGCAAAGAGTTCGTGCGGGAATGGCTCATGGCGCACGGCTTTCAGGGGCAGGAAGGGCAGATCATGCCGATTATGCCGGATGCTTTCGTCGACCAGGTTTCAGAGCGCTACATTGAACTCTATGAACGCATCACGGGCCTGGCGTTCGAGCGTACAGACACCGCCGATATTAAGGCGCGGATCGAACGCAATGTCCGGGCCTATCTGAAGCAGGCGGAATAGGGTGGGGGCACTTTAAACATTTACACCTTCTACATAGCCCCTGAGGTACTGGAAATGCGGCCCCAGCCTGCCCTGTGTGGCTATTGTAGCCCGTTCTATAATTTTGCTGCTGGGCTTGAGCAGTTCCGGCAGGATGAAATGCATAAATTGTTGGCCGAAAGCTTTGGAAGCGTCCCGGGGCAGTTCGTTCGGGAGGTTATCCACCGCCATCATATCTACAGCATGAGGTTGGTAGGGGGCAGTTTCTGCCTCCGTCACGGGGTCGTAACCAAAGACCGGGTGCAGAATAGTGCTCGGGCGCAGGGTAGACGGGATCGAAGAAACGGGGGCAATATCGCAAGTCACATCCGCTATTACCTGTATGTTAAAGCGCTCGCCTCTCATTTCTTCGGCTGTAAAGAAAGCAGGGGCAGCATTATCCCAGTAAATACCATTGATCATCACATCGGCGGCTGCGGCGTAAGGGGCAAAGATACTTTTGTAAGCGGATGGGTTTTGGTAAAAGTCCTGCTTTTGAAAGGGCTTGCCATCTTTACGGGTGGCGTAGTCTGAACAAGCCAGTACGGTAAACACTGCTTCGTCCCGGCGCTCTTGCAAGAAGGCTTCCGGGCTGACTTCCCGTATGCCCATATCGCGGAGGACGAGGGCAGCGCCCTGCCCAACCCGGCCGGTGCCCGTCAGCACGATCTTCATTGCAGGCCATCGCATCTTGCGGTAGGCTTGGCGGGCTTCCGCGTAGTCCAGGCAGTCTTTCATACGCACCAGGTCGAAGGAGCCTGTGCGCCTGCCGTAAGCCAGGATACCGTTGTGTGCGCCCACCATGCCTGCGAATTTGCCAAATGCGATCAGGCGTTTCCCCCGGTCATTGGTCAGCACTTCGTAATCGATCAGCCGGATGTTCTTAGCGAGTATAGCCCGAAGCAGCTCGCGGTTGTAGGGCTGCTCTTTGATGGTGTGGGAAAAGAAGCAATAGGTTTTTTCAGGCAGCAGCTGATCGATGGGGACTTCTTTGACGCCGAGGAGCACGTCGCAATCCTGAAGGTCCTCCTCCAGCGTAATATGCTGATGGCGGTAGGCTTGGTCGGGATAACAACGGCCAGCAGCTGGCTGCACGACGAGTTCCAGGCTTTCGTTTTGGGCCAATATAGCAGCGCACTGCTCAGGAATGAGCGGGACTCTTGAATCCGGTGGTACCTTGCCCTCGCGTATGATACCGATTTTCATGAGTTTTTGATTTTAGTGACTGAGGGAGCGAGAACACTCCGGTTGTATTTGGTCGTTGGTAAAAATATAGAAATCGGGTAGAACAAAAAGCGGGAGGCCGCAATTATTCCTCTTCCTGCTCTTCAATAAAAAAGTAAATGACGAGGTAGGTTACTGGCGTATCCTGCGTATTGACCGGAGTATGCTTGATGCGGCCATCAAAAAACAGGGAGTCGCCCGTATGCATGTCAAGTACCGTATCCTTGAGGTGAAACTTCATCTCCCCAGCAATCATGTAAATAAACTCAAAGGCTGAGGTAGCCACCTTCGGCCTTTTGTTGCCAGGCTCCAGGTTGACCAATGAAATCTGGAAATCATTGCCATTGACGGTATGCTCAAAAATAGATTGGTAATTGAAGCCGATGGCGCTTTCTTCTTTTACGTAGGATACATAGTTCTCCTTTCTGACCAGCACATAGCCGCTAAAGTTTTTGCTGTCGTTGATTTCTGCGAAAAAATCCTGCGGCTCCACCTGCAATACGCTAATCAGTTGGAAGAGCGTAGGAATGGTAGGGATGATACGGCCATTCTCGATTTTGGAAAGCATGGCCGAACTGATACGTGCAGCTTTGGACAAGTCGATCAGCCGCAATCCCTTTTCTTTGCGGTAGGCACGTATCTTAGGGCCGATACGGTGGATAACATACCCAGAACCTAGTTTCATAAATGTCAATTTTATCCGAAGGGGCGTGATTGAGCAGCGCGAAGATAGGTTTTTTCTGCCGTTTATGGACAGCGAAGCTAACCTTACTGCCCGGCACCTGATGGGTGGGTAGGGGATTTAGCAAATAAATAACCACGATTTTTCCTGGATTTTCATGAGGTGAAATATTTTTGCCCTATGAATAAGCAAAAATCTACCGGCCGACAATCTGTTTTTGATGCCAAAACTGCCAATTGGCACTTTGAAGACCACTCCCTCCCCGACCCCGGTACCGGAGAGTTGCTGATTGCCAATGAATATGTGACGCTTTGCCGCAGTGATCTGAAGACTTACACCGGCGAACGGTCAGAAAAGAACCCCACGGTATTAGGGCATGAGGTAACTGGCCGGATACTGAAGTTGGGGCCGGGCGCCCCACCGCAGGACGAGCGGGGCGATGCGCTCAACACAGGCGACCGGCTGACCTGGGCTGTCTTTGCAAGTGCCCCCGGTTCGAAGATGGATCGGCTTGGCATTCCGCAAAAGGCCCCCGATCTGTTTAAGTATGGGCATGAACAGTACACCTCCGAGCATGCCTGGCACGGGGGGCTGGCTACGCATACCCTGCTGCGCAGGCACACACCGATAGTAAAAATCGACCCTTCTGTACCTATCAAAGTAGCTGCTTTAGTCAATTGCGCCGTATCTACGGTTGCCGGGGCTATCCGGTTAGCGGGTAGCCTGTCAGGGAAGCGGGTGCTCATTTCCGGCGGTGGCACTTTGGGCATGTTTGCTTGTGCTATGGCTAAGGAAAATGGTGCGGGGCAAGTCTGGCTTTCTGACCCTAAGGCCAGGCGGTTGGATTGGGGGCGGCGGTTTGGCGCAGACGGAGGGGTCTTTCCGCAGGAAGTTAAAAAATTGACTGCCGATCTCGTCATAGAAACCAGCGGTGCTCCCGTGGCTATGGAGTCGAGTTTTGGCAGCCTGAGCATTGGCGGCAAGGCGATCTGGGTGGGGGCCGTTTTTCCACAGCGGGCAGTAGCGCTTGATGCCGAGCAAGTCATCCGGCGCCTCATCACAATACGGGGTTTGCACAACTACAATCGTCAGGATTTGATCACCGCAGTTGAATTCGTGGAACGGCACTATGCCCATTACCCCATGGCCGAGTTGGTAGAGCAGGAGTATTCGCTGCCGGATGTACGGGCTGCCTTTCAATATGGGGTGCAGGAGAGCCCGTTTCGGGTAGGGGTTAAAATTTAGAAGAGCAATAGCGGTATTCTCAAGCATTGAGCCTGCGGGCGCATGGAATTAATTAACTATGGGCAAAGAGTCGAACATAAAAGGGTGGTTACGGCAAACCAACGGGGCCGTCTTTTCACTATACTGCATTATGGCGGCCTTCATTACCTACTGCAGCATGTATGCTTTTCGAAAACCCTTCACAGCAGGGATGTACGAAGGGCTTACCCTGTGGGGCATAGATTATAAGATCATTCTAATTACGGCACAGGTGCTGGGGTATATGCTTTCTAAGTTCATTGGCATCAAGGTGGTATCAGAAATGGTGCCCGGCAAGCGGGGCGGCAGCATATTAGTGCTGATCGGGCTGTCTTGGTTGGGTTTGCTTTTATTTGGGGCAATGCCCTATCCAAATAATTTTTGGGCCCTTTTTCTGAATGGCTTGCCACTGGGCATGATTTGGGGCATCGTATTTTCTTTTTTGGAGGGCCGCCGGTATACAGAATTGCTAGGGGCTGGCCTTTGCACAAGTTTTATCGTCTCCTCTGGCTTTGTGAAAGCCGTTGGAAAATGGCTGATGGCCGATTATGGCCTTTCGGAGTTTTGGATGCCATTTGCCACTGGTTTATTGTTCATCCCTTCCTTGCTGTTAGGCGTATGGATGCTGGTGCAAATCCCCCCGCCTACCCAGGAAGATGAAGTTTTCCGTACGCAGCGGGTACCCATGGGGAAGCAGCAGCGCCGGCGGTTTTTTCTGGCTTTTGCTCCGGGCATTATCTTAATGGTCAGCATTTACATCGCCCTGACTATCTTCCGGGATGTGCGCGACAATTTTGCAGTGGAACTTTGGGCAGCGTTGGGGTATGGCGACAGTCCGGCCATTCTGGTGACAGCAGAAATCCCGATTGCGGTCACCGTTTTAGTCATCGTTGGGGCGATGATGTTTATCCACAGCAACCGGTTGGCCTTTTACGCTAATCAGGCGATTATTTTTATTGGTGGCTTGCTGGTGCTTGTGATGACATGGTTGTTCCAGCAGGGGATGCTGGACCCCGCCGTGTGGATGATCGTGACCGGGTTTGGCATGTACCTGGCTTACATCTCCTATCACACGATGTTGTTTGAGCGCTGGATCGCGCTGTTCCGCTATAAGAGCAACATAGGTTACCTGATGTACATCGCGGATGCTTTTGGGTACCTGGGCAGTGTAAGCATTCTGTTTTTTAAGAACTTTGGTGCAGGCAATGTAAGCTGGCTGAAATTCTTTACTGCCTGCGCTTACGGGATGGGCATAGCTACACTGCTGCTCAGTGTATTGGGCGTATTTTACTTTAGAGCTAAAGAGCAGCGCCTGGCAGCTCAAGCCGTAGCTGCACCCGCTGGCTTACAATAACTAACCATTTATTCGCAGATGAAAAACCAACTAATTTTAGTGCTGATAGCGACACTGTTTGGAGCCTGTGGGACGAGCACGCCAAAAGAAACAGCCATCAATCCACAGGTTACCCGTATTGCATTTGGCTCCTGCGGGCACCAGGATCTGCCTCAACCAGTACTACGCCTGGCGGCCGCTCAGCAACCTGATGCTTTTGTGTTTCTTGGGGACAACATCTACGGCGATACCCATAATATGGATACGCTACGCCGCAAATACGAACGTTGGATGGCGAAGCCGGAGTACCAGGCGCTAAAAGACAGCACGACGATTCTGGCCACCTGGGATGACCATGACTATGGCTGGAACGACAGCGGGCGCCATTATCCCGAAAAAGAGGCGTCAAAAGCGGTTTTTCTGGAGGTGTTTGAAGCCAGCCCTGATGACGAACGGCGCCAACGCCCCGGTATTTATACCGATTATTTGCTTCGAGCCGGTGATAGAAATGTGCAGATCATCCTTTTAGACACCCGTACTTTTCGTGATGAGGTGCGCCCCTACGAAGGGCAGGAGGTTGATACGGCTGCCTTTCACTACGATTTGGGCTATTGGCCCTACGAATCTGACGATTCTACCCTGCTTGGAGAAGCTCAGTGGGCATGGCTGGGCGAGGTACTCGAAAAACCGGCGGATTTGCGGGTCATCGCCAGTAGCACGCAGTTTGGCATCACTTACAATGGATACGAAGCCTGGGCTAATTTTCCGCACGAACAAGAGCGGTTACTAGAGTTGATTAAAGCCAAAAAAGCAAATGGCGTCGTTTTCATTTCCGGGGATGTCCACTATGCAGAGGTTTCAAAGCTAGAACATCCTGGCCTTTACCCCATTTACGATGTCACGGCAAGTGGGATTACTTCGACCTGGGGTTTTGCGACCCCGAATGACAACCGCATACAGGGGCCCGTGATGGAAAACCACTTTGGCTTGCTGGAGATGGACTGGGCGCGGGGGCAGCTTCGCATGAAAGTAATTGATGTAGAGGGGCAAGATCGTTTTGTGGAGGCCCTAGATTACAACGCGTTGGTTGCCTGGTAAATAGCCGCTTGATGCTGCTCATGGGCAGCCCTGAATCCGGCTCTTCCGCCAAAGCTGTGAAGTAGCTCTGTCTGTGAAAGCCAAGTGGTGGGCTTATTTTCGAGGTAAGCCTTGTAAGAACTATGGGGCCAGTATTCGGGTGCGGGTGTGAAGTTGTGGTGGACTGGATTGAAGTGAATATAAAGGCAAGCTTTTCGGAGATAGGCTTCGCTGTCGATCAACTTCCGTTTAGTATTCTGCTGAAGGAGGCTGCCTCGCCGGTTGTACTTTTTATTGTAGGCCTTAGCGTAGCCGACCATCATATTAGCGAGTTGGCGCTGGGCGACAAAGCTTGGCCATTGCTTGCTGGGGACACCAGGGGGGAGGGCGCGCTTGCCGTTCTTCAGTAATTGATCCCAGATATAGTATTTGATTTCTGGTGCGGTCCGTACACGTATTAAAACATGGAAATGATTAGGCATCAGGCAGTAGGCCAGGATTTTTAGGACCGGGGCTGTTCTTTCTACCAATTTAGCAAGAAAATAGCGGTAATTTTCCCACTCTCGGAATAGGTTTTCACTGCCGTTCGCGCGGTTGTAAATGTGGTAAGTTTCGCCAGGGAGTAATTTATCTTTGTACATGGTTTAGGGGTTGTGTCTAATAATATGTCGCAGGAGGGGGGCAGATTCCATACGTGGATGTCAACTTTTTTTTCGCCCAAGACCGTGGAGGTTTTAAAACCTCCACGGTCTTGGGCGGTGCGTAGCCGGTGCGAACAGTGCGAACCAAAAGCCATTTGATGGGGTCATTATTACTAAAATCTAAAGCTATGAAGAAAAGAAAATTAACGGCCCTGGCTGCCGTAACGTTATTGTTAAGCAGTTGTGTGGTCATCCGCCCCGGGGAGGTCGGGGTCAGGCAGCGCCTTGGCAAAATCAGTAATGAGGCGCTTAGCGAAGGGCCAAGGGGCTATAATCCTTTTACGACTAGTATCATAACCCTTCCCACCCGGACAGTCAACCTTGAAATCAAGAGCAATCTCCCCTCAAAGGAAGGGCTGACCATCACCTCTGTAATGTCCATTTTATACCGTATCCGCCCCGCTAGTGCACCTACTTTGCTGCGGGATGTCGGGCGGGCTTACGAGAGCGAAATCATCCTGCCAGTGTTCCGGTCGGCAGCAGCTGACGTAAGCTCCCGTTTTCTGGCAAAGGATATGCATTCGGGGGAACGCTCAATGATTGAAGCTCAAATACGCGACAGGATGGCCGAAATTTTGGAGCCAAAAGGCCTGATCGTCGACAATGTATTGATGAAAACCATCATTCTGCCCGCTGGGCTCTCCCGTTCCATCGAGGAAGTTTTGCAGGCTGAGCAGGATGCCCAGCGTATGGAGTTTATCAAACAGCGTGAACAGCTGGATGCAGAGCGGCGCATCATTCAAGCTCAGGGCGAAAGGGACGCCGCTGTCATACAAGCAGATGCTGAACGCCAAAGGGTAGAAATACAGGCAGCGGGTGAGGCAGCCGCCATCCGCCTTCAGGCAGAGGCTCAGGCAGAAGCCAATGCCGGCCTGCAACAGTCTCTCACCGATGAGGTGCTCCGCAACCAGGCTATCCAGGCTTTTCTGGAAATGGCGCGTTCGCAAAACGCCAAAGTGATCATCACCAATGGGGAAGCACCGTTCCTGGGGCTGCCCACTGAGGAGCTGAATACCGGAAATTAAAGAAAGCTGCATCCGTTACGCCGGCAATTAAACCGGCGTAGCGGATGCTCGTCACTCTGCATTGGCTGTCAAATAAAGGCCCGCGCCACTTATTCATTGTTGTGATCCCATCGTGGCTTTGAATTCATTTTTAATAGCTGAAGCAGCCGGTGGTAAATGGCTGTATTGTCCAGAGTGCCGGTAAACTGATCGGCTCCGGGCCCGTAAGCAAAATAGGGAATGGCTACCCCGGTATGGTCGTTGGTGCTGAAATGCCCAAGTACCCACCGGTCGCCCAAATGGCCATCCAGCAGGGAGAGGCCCCCGGTTTCGTGGTCGGCCAACACCAGCAGCAGTGTTTCCGGGTGCTCGTCCACAAATCGAAGTGCTCGCGCTACGGCCGCATCCAGAGAGAGGGCTTCATCTACTACCATCCTCATACTATTGCTATGCCCCCCACCATCCACACGCCCGGATTCTGCTACGAGGAAGAATGGGTTATCAGGCTGATGCAGAAAGGATAGCGCATCTTTAAGTAAATTGGAAAAGGCCTGACGTGCCAACCCACTGCTATCTGCTTTGAAAGTGCCAGAGGGGAATAGAACTACCTGACTGGAGTCGCTATTGGGGGCAATGCGGTCGGTCCGGAGCTGCCTGCCTTGGTAGGCTAGGCTGTCGAAAATTTCCCCAAAGAGTTCAAGCAAGGTGCCCCCTTCTCCGGCGAGCAGGTTCAGCGGCGCCTGGCCCATCATGCGTACGATCTCTCTTGTATGATTGCGCTCGGGCACCTGGGCGTAGAAGGCAGCCGGGGTGGCGTCCGCAACATTCACAGAGGTGATAACCCCCGTGCGGTAACCTGCCGTTTGCAGCTGCGTGGTTATGGAAACCAAGGGCCCCCGGTCCGGGCCGACACCAATCTTTCGGTTATCGGTTTTTTGGCCGGTAGCGTAGGCACTTGCGCCAGCAGCGGAATCCGTACAGTAAGCATCGGCACTTCGCGTATGCACCCGTCCGGTATGCCGGATTTCAAACAAGCTTAGCGCGCCGCCATTGGCGGTGTAGGCGGCATAAAGCTGGCTGAGCCCGGCCCCATCCCCTATGAGCAAGATGATGTGCTCAGGCGCTTCGCCGAATTCAGGATACCGGGGGCGGTAAATGGGCTGCAGCACCGGGTTTTGATAGTAATTTTGAGCGTAGCTTTGCACAAATTCCTTCGCTTGGTCTACGGCGTCGGTGCCAATAATGTCCACACCGTTTTTGATGAGCAATTGCCAGGCGGATGGCGTATCCGGTGTCCCCCAGAAGCGCAAAGGCTTGCCTTGCCGGTGGGCGCGCTCTACGAGGCCTTCGAGGATAAGCTGCCGCTCGGGCGTGAGCTGCCCTTTGCCATTCCAGGGAGCAACGGCATTGAAGGAGGCACTGACCATAGCGACTTTTGCAAGCTGCTGCGCCGTCAGCGAGTCACCCGGCCGCCCGTCTATCCAGACGTAGCCAGGAAGGCTGGCCCAGTCTTCCGGAGCAGGCCGGTCGCCGGAGAGGACAAGGTCGACACCACTGGAGCTGCGAAAAAGGTCAGGGTATTGTGCTGCGGTACGCAGGAGGTACTCCAGTACGGTGTCTCTGGCGTTTTTAATATCAATCAGCAAGTGCAGCTGATGGCTGCTATCTGGATAGATGCGCCCGCCCTGCCGCTTTAGCAAAGACCGGATCGGGTCAAAGTAAAGGCTGTCGAGGCGATAACCTAGGGAAAGGTCACTGGGGTCGTGCGCAACAAATACCTCGCCCTCATGCCAATACAAATCAGCTTCAATCGACCCGCAACCGGCAGCCCAGGCATTCCAAAAGGGCAGAAGCTGGGCATAATCGTTGTGGGCGTGCAGGCGCTGAGGTGCAGGCAGGGGGAAGGGCTGCGCCTCCGACATGGCGAGGGGCGCCCTTGGCTGCTGTGGGGCAGGGGCTGCCTGCCCTGGCAGTCCATATTGAGGGTGTAATGGCCAATCGTGAATGGGCTGCTGTGCCCACGCCAGGGAGGCAAAGCTGAGGAGTAGAGCTACGGTGTAACGGGTATGCATTGCTAATGAGTCGTTTGAAGAAGTGGCTGCCAGGCAGCTGGCTTGCCCTTTGATAGTTGAGTAAGGCGAAAGTATTGCCATTTAGAACAAAAGCTGCGCCCCGGTCAGGAGGCGCAGCTGGGTCATGTCAATCGCTAGTTCAAATCTTTATACAGGCTCGCTGTAGAGCGGTTGTGGTTGCTGTATCCAGGGTTTTTCCATTCTAGGGAAGCAATACCTCGCCACAGCATCACCGGTACAACCGAAAAATTTTTCATGAGCGTAAAATTAGGGCTGTTGGGAGCGGGGTTGGTAAAATGTTGATTAAATTATGGTTAAAGATGGTGTGAAAAAAGTGATGGTCTTTTAATGATCTGCACATATCCAGTTAACTTTGGTTGATTATAACTATACTTGATCTCTTGGCGGGTTGTTGGGTAGAGGGGTAGATATGCCCTTAATCAGCCAACAAAATGGGTAAGTCTCGAGCAAAATTTTCGCCTGGTGAAATTTTTTCAAGGGCAGGCAGGCATTCTCCGGTCTGCCGTATTAATTTTGCAGCGGCAGGGCTTACTCAGGCAGAATACACGCAGCCGCTGCATTATCAAATCAAAAAACGAAGAGAGAACGAATGATAGCAATGATCGTATTCGACATGGCGGGTACAACGGTAGATGAAGGGAATGTAGTGTATAAAACCCTGATGCACAGCGTTAATTCAGCAGGTTGCAACTACAGCTTGCCAGAGGTCTTGGCCCAAGCAGCCGGTAAAGAAAAGCGGGACGCCATTGCCAGCCTCATGGCCAAACAGCTGGGAGCGGCTGCTTCTGATGAACAGGTAGCTAACGTTTTCGAGCGATTCAAGCAGGCTTTGCAGCAAGCTTACACCAATTTGAAAGTGCAGCCAACCCCCGGCGCTGAAGGGTTGCTCCACCGATTGCGGAAAAAAGGGGTGAAAGTGGTACTGAATACCGGCTACAATCAAGCTACAGCCCAGTCCTTGCTGGAAAAAATGAGCTGGCAGGCTGGCCGGGAATACGACCTCCTGGTGACAGCAGACCAAGTCGGCAACAGCCGCCCGGCACCCGATATGATTGCGCTGGCTCAGAAAAAGCTAGGCGTGCCGGATGCCGGCAAAGTCGCTAAGGTAGGCGATTCTGCCATTGATATTGAAGAAGGGAAAAATGCAGGCTGTGGCTACACCATCGGCGTAACCACAGGTGCTCAAACGGCTGCCCAGATCAGTAAAGCCCGGCCAGACTTAATCATCGGCAGCCTACCCGAACTGGAGGCTAAGCTTCCGCTTTGACCTTTTCGGCAGCAGGCGCTTTGGGCTTTTCCGGCTCCATACCTGCGGCTTCCGCATAGGCGTTTTTATCCAACGTCAGATTGGGGCTCCCAAACAGGATTTTCCACCAGGCTTTGGGGGAACGGTAGGTAGACAGGTCTTTAACGATGTCCATCGCTTCGTGAAAGACCAGGTATACCGGGTTGTACGAACCAACTGGTTTTAGAATGCCATAATCCGGGGTTTCTTCTTCTTCCTTGAAGGTGCCAAACATGCGGTCCCAGATTATCAAGGTAGAACCGTAGTTTTTGTCTAGGTACTTCTCGTTGGTAGCGTGGTGCACCCGGTGGTGAGAGGGCGTGGTGAAAATGTATTCGATTGGGCGCGGGCATTTTTGGATCAGCTCCGTATGCAGCCAAAACTGATACAAAACTTCTATCTGGTGGACGATGAAGAAAACAACGGGGTGGATGCCCATGAAAGCAATGGGCAGGAAAAAGATAATCTTCAGCTGCTGAATCCAGGATAACCGGAAGGATACCGTGAAATTATATTGTTCTGAAGAGTGGTGCGTGACATGGGTCGCCCACCAAAAGCGTTGTTCATGCGCTAACCGGTGTGCCCAGTACCGGCAGAAGTCCAGGGCAACAAAACAGAGCAAAAAGGACCACCAGGTGATGGGAATGCTCCAAGGCACAAGATTGTAACAAAAAAGAATGAGGCCGAAGGTGAAGACTTTTGTCAGGGCAGAAGAGATGATGTTGCCAATGCCCACTGCCGTTGCGGCAAAAGCATCTTTGGTGTCGTATGACCGGCGCAGCTTTCGGATCCGGATAAGGTATTCTATAAAGACCAGCGTAAACATGACTGGTGCGGCGTAAATAATAATTGGGGGCAAGTCCATGGCAAAGACTTGCTCTAAAGTCAATTTGGGTTCGTTCATTTCCTGTTATTTGAAGATTTTTTGAAGATAGAGTAGCTAAGGACAGGGATATTAACTGATAATACAAAGATGCAGCGTAGTATTTTCGTCAACTATGCCGGCATTTCATCCTAACTCCTTATTTATATATCCAAAAGCATTACAGAAGTTTACTAAACTGTAACTTTTTAAGCAGGATTCTGCTATATCCACACCTTAGATGCATAAAAGCGGGCTGTACCCTGAAAAAATCTGGGATTCGTTGATATTATCCGGGCATTGATCTAAAAAACTAGAGGGTATCAGCGTTCAGGTGCTTCTTACACGTAATTAATCCGACTAAAAAGGCAGTTCCCGGATTCAAAGTGCCGACGGGCTGCCAACCGGGCTCAAAGCCTGGATTTTTTTGAAATCACCACGACAACTGACAAACATGAAAAATTTAATCAAAATCTTGCTACTGGCGATCTGCCTGACGCCCTGCGGGGCGCAAGCCGACATTCCTTCTATTTTTGACCAATTCACCCATACGGAAGTGCTGAAGTTACAGCTGGAGCTCGATATGGATACGCTCTTTGCGAAGGTGCCCACCAACGAGGAATACCCGGCTATATTCCGCTACCAGGATGCCCACGGTGCCTGGGTGGAGCTCCTGAGCGATGTCCGTGCCCGGGGGCGCTACCGCCGCCGTACTTGTGATTTTCCGCCCCTCCGTATTGACTTTTCCAAAAAAGACCTCAGGGCACGCGGCTTGCTGGACTTCGATGACCTCAAGCTTGTCACCCATTGCATGAATGGTTCCAAAGGCAAGGAAGCTGTGCTGCGGGAATACCTGGTCTACAAGCTTTACAGTGAGCTGACGGATTATGCCCTGCGGGCGCAGTTGGTAGAGGTTACTTACATTGATTCCAAGTCTGGGAAAAAGAATACCAAATATGGCATTCTGCTGGAAGATATCGATGAGCTGGCTGCCCGGCAGGGTGCCGAAGAGTGTGATGACTGCTACGGCATGTCTACTGTAGACTTCCAGCAGGATAACCTGCGCACGCACGATATGTTCCAGTATATGATTGGCAATGCCGATTGGTCCTTGCGCATGGCGCGCAACATCAAAATCCTCCGGCCGGTACAAGGCACCCTGTATACTGTAGTCCCCTATGATTTCGATTTTTCCGGGCTTGTAGATGTAAGCTACGCGGTGCCCAATCAAGACGTAGGCCAAACCAAAGTGGGAGAGCGGGTCTACCTGGGCGCAGCGCGCTCCCGGCAGGAGCTGCAGTCCACGGTTGACCTCTTCCGTAGCAAACGGGACGCAATGCGCACCCGAATCGAAACATTCGGCCTGCTCAACCGCCGGGCCCGCCGGGAAATGCTCAGCTATTTCGACACCTTCTACCAGGCTTTAGATGAAGAGGCTGTTTGCAATGTCATAATGGCACAGGGCTGCAGCAATCCGGGCGGCAAGTAAAAAGCCAACCGCTTGTCATTGAAGAAAAGCCTGTTCCGTTGCTATTGCTTCCGAGCTGTAGCAGAATGCGGAACAGGCTTTTTTAGTGCCGCTCCGTTAGAACCAGCCGGCACCCAGCCCGCGGAAAGGCCAGGGTATACCCAACAATACCAGCAACAAACCGATAAGATAGAAGACAAAAACCGCTTTGCCGGCCGCGCTGTTTTCTGCTTTGCGCTTGCCGCGGCTGTACCCGATGGTGATCAGGATGACCGCAAGAAGCATGGTGACGAAGTGTTCTACAGTGTAAAACCGCGTAATGCTGTCCTTCATGAAGCCCTCCTGAAAATTGACCAGTGGGCTGAAAATGAAGTAGAGCAGCAGCCCGATAACCAGCTGAATATGGGTCAAAATCAACCCGATCAAGGCAGATGGCTTATGAAAGGCTTTGCCGCTGCGCCAAGAGTGGAACCCCTTGATGATAGCGTAAACCAATGCGGCCAGCAAAAGCCAACGAAGGCCAGAGTGGGCGTGTTTGAGGATATTGTACATAAGTTCCAGTTTTAGTCAATGGCAGTGATCAGTGGCAAAGCTACTATTTACGCTCCAACTCCCGGCAGAAATATAGAAGTAAAAAGTATTCGTAACCCGAGCGTAAACTTTTCCTCCGGCAACAACTTTTCCCAGGCTTCAAGATGTTATTGATACTGTGAAAAAGCTGCTGGAGATTCATGAATGTATGAACTTTTATACATTTGTCAGGCGGCTGAAGGTTATCTGACTGTACAACCGAATCGCTCTTGCCTTGCGCTAAAAAATTGATGGGTCGGAGCCAACGAATAAAAAACATTGAGCCATGAAATTATCCTGGAAAGGGATTTGGAACTATAAATGCCCTCGCTGCGGCGAAGGTGATATGTTTAAAAAGCCTTTTAAATGGACTGACCCTATTGACATGCATAAGGAGTGCACACACTGTGGGCTGGATTTTGAGCCAGAGCCTGGGTTTTACTTTGGCGCTCTGATTATTTCCTACGGCATTTCCTCGTGGATGCTCCTGCTGCCGGCGCTGTTGCTGGTCCTTTATTACGATTGGTCCGTAATGGCAGCCATGGCTTTTACCTTGGCTTTTGCTGGTTTGACTTACTTCAAGATCATGCGCTTATCCCGTTCCCTGTACCTGCACTTTTCCATGCGCTACGATAAAAGCTTGGAAAACTCCGAAAATTCAGGATCGAAGTACGATAAGACCATCTTTTAGGCGCTTATGTTAAGCCTTTAGCAGAAAGCTGATGGCACTGTGTTAATTGTGCTGTAGCTTGGTTTTTCTGATCAGTTCATCAGCCGCTAGGTCACAGCAACCTGTGCCATTTGCCTTTGAGACCGTGTTAGGAATTCGCTTTTGGAGCGAGTGCAGCCTGAAGGGTTGAAATCCCAACACAGTCTAAAAGTCTACTGCTTCAAAAAGACATACCCCCCTTTCTCCGCCCCCCAAACCTGCTCCCCTGAAGCTTCAAAGCCACGGTCCCAGCTCACAATCCGCCCTTCCTCAATCGTAACTTCAGACGTCGCGTAGGCAGCGCCCCGCAATTCGCTTTTGCACTTGTCATCCACTGTGCTGCCCCGGTAGGTGCCATCCCGCTGCTTTGTCAGAATGACCGCACAGCCCTCCCGCAGTTGCAAATCCGCCTCCGTCATTTCGTCAAAACTGGCTGGTACTTGCCAATTCCCAATGTATTCCGCCTCATTGTCCAGGGTATAGACCACACTTTTGAATGTACGCTTATCCACCTGCTCCAATTGATAAACCCGCTGCCGGTAGGGTTGGTCCGGCGTAGTGCTCACCGCTTGTTCCACGTAGAGCCAGTGCCCCTTGCCTTTCCAGATGGGGTACATGTGAAGCGTGATATCATAGTAGGCTTCATCCGCCGCAGCTTGGGCGGCGCTTGTAAAGGTCCCCGTCATCGCCCGTTGCAGGGCATCGAGTTCCGGGTTGCTGCTGCTGTTGGCAGAACGTGGGGCATTACAGGCAGAAAGGGCCAGCATAGCTGCAACGGTGGTCAGGAATGTCCTCATGATTTTTTGCTGCCAAGATAGGCATTTGGTGAACGCCAGCCTAAATAACCGGATGCCTTGGGCTACGGGCTTGCTTTAGGTAATCAGCCGGGGCGGGCATGGGCCAGATGGGTGGAAACAGGCTGGCCAGTGGTTTGCCACAACACTTGCCTTCCCATCCACCCGTGGCACTATTCAGGCTTCCCCGGCTCCCGGGTCAAACCGTTTGGAAAACCGCAACCGCTGCCGGTAGGGGTAGACGTCAAACAAATGGCCTGCTTCCAGTTTCTTTTGAGTGTCGATCCAAAATGGCACATCGTACAAATCGCCGTGCAGGCGATAGAATATATCGCGAATGTCACGCCGGCCGATGAGGAAGCGGCGGAACTCCTCCGGGAAGATATCATTGGGGCCAACCGAGTAAAAAGGCTCCGACGACAGCTCTTCCTCGTACGTGCTGGCCTCCGGGATGCGGCGGAAATTGTAGTCTGTAAGTGGCCCGATTTCATCGTAATCGTAAAAGACAACGCGTTTCAGGCGGGTGACGCCAAAGTTTTTCAAGAGCATGTCGCCTGGAAAAATATTAACGGCAGCCAACTGCTTAATAGCCTTGCCATAGTCGTTAATGACTTCCTCGGCTTCCTCCAGCGTGGCTTCATCCAGGAACAGGTTGAGAGGCACCATCTTCTTTTCAATGTAGAGATGCTTGATCTCGACGGTATCCCCTTTGACCTCGACCTTGGAAGGCGCTTCCTCCAGCAGGTACTCCAGCAGCTCATCCGAGAAGCGGTCGCGGTCAAAGAGGAATTGCTCAAAAACGTGGCTGTCCGCCATGCGCCCGACCCGGTCGTGGAAAAAGACCATCTCGTACTTCCGCTTGACCTCCTCCTCCGTGACCTGCTTAGGAGCTGCAAACCGGTCCTTGATCACCTTAAAGACCATATTATAAGAAGGTGTAGTGAATACAGCCATCACCATCCCTTTGATACCCGGGGCGTGGTCAAACTTGTCAAGGGTGCGGTCCATATGCCGCAGGTAATCCCGGTAGAGTACAGTTTTGCCGTGTTTTTCAAATCCGATGGAGTTGTAAAGCTCCCCCAGGCTCTTTGTCGGCAATATGGAGGTGAGAAAGTCGATCGTTTCGCTTACAATATCCACATCCAACAAAAAGTAAGACCGGTTGTAGCTGAAGATGGAAGAGACATCATTGTAATTCAGCAGCAAAGCATCCACATAGATGCCCTTTTTTTTGTGGAGCAGGGGCAGGATGAAGGGGCATACCCGGTCTTCCAAATGCAGCCGCCCCACGATATAAGCGCCTTTATTGCGGAAGAAGACGGACTTCAGCACCTCAATGCGGGCTTGCCGCGGCAGCTTGCCTGAGGGCAGCCCCTCCTTCAGGGCTTTGCAAATGTACTGAATATCGCGCTCCATATTTTCCCAGGGGGCATCGAAGACGAAGAAGTAGAAAACCTGCCGGAAGATATGTTCCAGAGGCTCGACCAGGAAGAAGGTCTGATAGATCGGGATAGTGGATCGGAATTCCCGGTACGAGCCCGTAGCCAGCACGAACATCAAGTCCTTGTCGACGCTCAGGCCTTGGTGGCTGTGCCGGAAAATGGAATTGTAGAACGTCTCCGCAATATTGCGGGTGGTGAAGTTGCTGACTTCTTCCAGATAGTACTGCTTGATTTTTTTCCAGGTGTCATCATCACTCGACAGCGGGCCGAGCAGCTCCACCACCTCCTTGGTTGTCTCGCCCACCTGCATCCGGTAAAGCGTAAGCCGCTCCCGGGCATCGGCTTGCATACCTTTCCAGTCCCGGTGCTCAAAGCGGATTTGCGCGCGCTTCGTAATGCGCTTGTAGTTGTAATAGTATTGTTGATAACTGCGCAGGATCAGATGGGCGGTGTCGTAGGGGAGTAGTTTTTCAAACATGATGAACCAGGGTTTAACCAATGATAAAATGCTCCAGCACATCGCCTACCCAATAAGCAATGCCGGCAGCTAAGGCACCAAGGGCGAGCGTCTCCAGTATGCCTTTCCACATGGAGGTTTCCGTAACGTAGGTTTTCAGCCAGCCTACAACCGCAAATCCAAAGCCGGTAAGGGCACAGCTTGCCCAGAATAAATTACCTTTGAATTCGAAAAAATAATCATACAAGTAAAGAGAAAGCGGGATGAAGCCCACCAGAAGGAAAGCAATATAGGTGACCGCGCCAATCGCCAACGGAGAACGGCGCTGTTCCATCATGTGGAGCTCTTCCTTCATCATCACATCCACCCATCGGTCCTTATCAGCGGTGAGAATGTCCACCACTTGCTCCAGCAGGGGGCCATCAAACCCTTTTTGCCGGTAAATTTCCCGGACTTCTGCCCGCTCTTCCCCGGGTTTGTGGTCGACCTCCCAGTACTCGGCTTTTTTGTGCTTATCGTAGTTGTGGCTTTCTGATTTGGCAGACAAATAAGCCCCCACAGACATGGAAAAGCCATCCGCGAGCAAGTTGGCAAAACCCAGGATAAGAATGACGGAGCTGTCCAGCCCTGCGCCGACGGAGCCTGCCACTACAGCGAAGGTCGTCACGCTTCCATCGATGCCACCGTAGACAAACTCGCCGAGATAACCTTGGTATTTTTCCAGAAAGCCGGAGGGAGCGGGCGCTGACTGCATGCTTCCGTATTTATTGTGTAGGGGCAGCCTCCTGCACAGGCACTGGTTTCAGGCTGTTTTTGGGCACGCCGGCGCGGATTTTATCAGAAATGTCGCGGCCGTCCGCCAAAGCCGTCAACCAAGTCGACAGGCGCTCGCGCTGGGCGTCCGTCAGCCGGGCTTCCGGGTGGGTGAGGGGATAAACCTTAAGTGGCATATGCCCTTCGGCTACTTCTTCTGCCGATTCCTCAGCTTTGTGCGCGCGCTTTTCCGCATCGTAAGCAGTCCAGGTAGAATAATTCAGGTGTTCCCGGCCTTCTTCCACATGCCCTTGTAGCCACCAGCCCACCGGTTGGATGTTGGCGTACCAGGGGTATTCCGTTTGGTAAGAATGGCAGTCGTAGCAGGCGGTTTTCAACAGGCTTGCCACCTCCTCGGGCGGCTGCACGGCAGATAGCAAATCCTGGCTTGCCTGCACCGGCGGGTTGGACTGGTCAATCTGAAAGAACTGCAGGATGACAAGCACCCCAAGCAAGCCGAGTAATATACGCTTAACAAGAGTAGACATAAGGTATTGTTTTGCCTTGCCAAGGTATTAAAAAAGTGCCATTTTCGATAGGCAATTACCGCCGGCCACTCAGAAATTCGAGTTCCAGCCGGACCATATGGTAGTCCCGCAGCGCTTCTACCCACTGCAACTGGCTCTTCAGGCCCTGCTCCAGGTTGACCAAATAATCGTGGTAGCCCACTGCCCCCTGCTCGTAGGCTTTTTCAGCTGCATTGATTTGTTCATCGGCCAGCGGTAGTAGCTCTTCGCTCATATAATCAAGCAGGTCTTGCTGTGCTTTAAGCTGCACTGTCAGCTCCCGGCGTTGGTTTTCCAGTGCCCGTTGGGTGGCGTCCAAATCAGCTTGCTGAACCGCAACTGCCCGCTCTGCGCTTTCAATGCGTGCCCGCAGCGGCTTGCGCCCGATGGGTACGCTCAGGCCCAGTTGATAGCCAATAAACGGCAGCTCTTCGTTGATCATCTGTACCTGTGCGCCCGCCAGTATTTTGGGAAGCAGGTGGCTGCGGGATTGTACAACGCTGGCCTTGGCAGCCCGGACTTCCATCTGTGCCATCAGCAGCATCGGGTGGCCGCCGTTGACGTACCAGTTGGGAGCCGCCGATGGGGTGCGAAGTACATTATCTTTGGCCTGAAATACAGAATCGGAGTAGAGCCAGTTGTTGAAAAGAGTGAGCGCCAGATCGTACGCCTTTTGGGCTTCCCGTTGTTCAAGGCTGGCCTGCTTTTGCTTGCCCGTAGCGGATAAAACCGGCACCTTGCCCGTTTCGCCGAGCTCGAAGCGGTCTTCGGCCAGCCTGACCAGGTTGCTCATCAGCTCCTGCTTTTTTTGGTAATAAGCTCGCAATTGCTGCGTGTATACCAACTGGTAATAAGCTTTGGCAACTTCCTGCCGCAGCTGCCAGTCGGTGAGTTCCAGGCGGGCGTTGGTGAGCAGCACCTCCGATTGCAGCGCCTCCTGCCGGTACTTTTTGTGCCCCGGCCAATTGAAAGCCTGAAAGATACCGCCGCCGTGGATGCCAACGCCGGGCTGTTCCGGGTCGATTTGCGAACCGGCCAGGTAAAAGTTGGCCGTGCCGTGGCTGCGGGCAGTAGCCAGGAGGGCTTGCTGCCGCTCAATGGCGATGCGGTCGCGCTTGAGCAGCGGGTAATTGCGCTTGGCAATCTCAATGGCTTCTTCTATGGTAATTTTGATGCGGTTTTGGCTTTGCAGCCCGGGCGGCAATAACAGGCTGGAGAACAAGGCAAACAGGCAGGCACGCAGTAGGGGCTGGCTCAGGCAATTGATTGTCATGATAATGGTTTCGGTTTTGGCATATCGGTATTCATGGCCAGGAGGCTCCGGGCTGACGCAACAACCCTTCAAAGACTCCCCTTGTTTGGCTACAAAAGTAATGCCCTTTTTCCGAAGCTTCAGAAAAAGGGCATTACCCTTAAGCAAAGAAGGGGGCCTTAGGGCTTAAAAGCTGGCTTTCCGGCCCTGGCAATTACCGTTTTTGCCCTTGCCTTGCCCTTTGCTACAGCAGCCGTTGCCGCTGCCTTTGCCTGCGCATCTGGCTTCTGCTTTGTGCTTTTGCCCCTGGCAGCCTTGCTGCTGCCCCCGGCGGTTTTGGCCAGGCTGGCAGGCCTTGGTGCTGTTGCGCATGATAGCCTCGTAATCGGCGGTCGTAATGAAGCGGGGCACATAAGCCGTGCCGCCTTCTTCCAGGTGTTGGGAAAAGACAACGAGGTGGCGGTTGGAGCCATCCAGCAAGCGCTGATAAGTGCCTTGGAGCTGAGGGTTGTCTGTCGCTGCCAACGCCGCTTTCAAATCCCGGATGTCCATCTCCTCGATGTAAGCGCCCACCTGGAAGGCGGCCGTGAGGGACTGCTGCCCCTTTTTGGTCAAGTCAAGATAGGACTGCTGCAAGCCGGGATCGTCAAACAGGCCGCGCTCGCCGGCGCGTACCGCCTTGGTCATGGTGATGCCGTAGCGGTCCGCCAGCACCTTGATCATATCCAGGTGGCGCTGCTCGGCAGCAGCTATCTGAGTAAAGGCCTGAGCTTCCCAAAGCTCCGCCATGTACATGTAGACATCGTAGGCCAGCTTCTCTTCTTCAGCTAAGCGGATGAGCGTTGATCTTTCGGTTTCGTTGAGCACCAGGCGGACCTGAGCAGTCGACAGCAGGACCATCAGGAGTGCTGCAGCGAGTAGGCTTATCTTTTTCATGGGCCAAGTTTTTACCGGTAAGGTAAATGGGCCGGCCCACCGGCGCACTAATCCCTATCATACGAAGGAGTGATTTTGATCAGCCCCCGTGGCTGTGGCTTCAACTACCGGAGCGCACAGGGTGGGGGCGGGCAGACAGGGCGTGCAGAAAGGCTTCGAGCTGCTGCCGCTCTTTGGGGCTGAGGCCCAAGGGCTGAAGAATGGGGGAATGTACCGGCTGTGTCTTGCCGTGGTGGCGCTTGGGGATGATTTGCGGCATGCCCTGGTCGTACATAAAAATGACTTCCTCCAGTTCCGGGATATTGCCGTGGTGGAGATAAGGCCCGGTATAAGCAATATCTCTCAGGCTGGGGGTGCGGAATTTGCCCATATCCAGGCTGTCACCGGTAAGGCTGAAGAGGCCGAGGTCCTGGCCCGGGCGCCCAAAAAAGGACTGTCCGTTGTTGTGGAAACGCTGGTCGCTCAGAAAGGGCCCGTTATGGCAATTGATGCAGCGGGCTTTGGTACGAAAGAGGTGGAGCCCGGCAATTTCATCGTCGCCGAGAGCACTGTAATCCCCGGCTACAAACCGGTCGAAGCGGCTCCGGCGGCTTCGGATGCCCCGCTCGAAGGTAGCCAGGGCTTTGGCGACACGGTCAATGGTAATGCCCGGGCTGCCAAAAGAAGCCGCAAATTGCTGCCGGTAGGCAGAGTCGGCACTCAACTCAGCGGGCAGGCTCTCCAGGTTCTGGTTCATCTCTGCAGGGTCCTGAATGGGAAAAAGGGCTTGTTCTTCCAACGAGGCCGCTCTTCCATCCCAGAAAAAGGTTTCCCAATGCCCGGCATTCAGGAGTGTAGGGGCATTTCGAGCCCCTAATTGCCGGTCGTGCCCAAAGGAGGTGCGCCGGCCGTCTCCCCAACCGAGCTCGGGGTCGTGGCAGGTAGCGCAGGCAATTTGATTGGAGCCGCTGAGTACCGGGTCGAAAAACAAGCGTTTGCCAAGGGCGGCTTTCGCCTTGGTGTAAGGGTTGTCTTCGGGGTAGCGGACCGGCGGAAGCGGGCCCAATTCCCGGAAAGTGCCATTGGAATCCAGCGTAGGGGCGGGCCATTCAGAAACCGGCCGGCTGTAGGCCTCCCGGAGGCTTCCCTTCGTAGCACCCCAGCGGTGCCCCATGCCCAAGATTAAGGCCAAGGCTAACAACGGAATGCTGTATTTCGGAACCTTTCGCATAATAAAACAACCACTGCCCGTCTATAACGTTGCCGGGCAGTGGCTCGGTGTGTTGTTAAAATTCAGTTATTGCTTGAGGAAGCGCAGGGTGCCCCGGCGTTCGCTGCCGCGCAGTTCGAGCAAGTACGCCCCCTTGGGCAACTGCCGGGCCTGGAAGTCAACTTGCCTGACGCCATCGGGTACGGCCTCAGACCAGATGAGCTGCCCTTGCGCATTGTAGATACGGGCGGTGCCATTTTGCAAACCTTCGCCCATTTGCACATGCAGCTGATCCTTGACCGGGTTGGGGAAGGCTTGTACCGAAAGCTGCACCAGGTCCCTTACACTGCTTTCCATGTCGCCTATGCCAGTGAGGTTAAAAACAAAAGTGCCACCCTCATTGGCATTGGTGTTGATTGTCAGTGTGGCGTCCAGAGGGTTGATCTCGGCGGGGCGGAACCCAATGAGGAAAGTGTCTTGTGCACCGGCCGGGATGGCTTCCTCAATTTCCGTAACGAAGAAGTTCACTTCGTCATCAAGGGCGATACCCGTTACGAGCAAGGGCACATTGCCAAAGTTGGAAATCGTGAATTCCTCTACGGCTTCCATACCCACTTCAACATTCCCGAAGTCGACCGTATGGCCGGACTCCAGGGCCTCTGCATCCTGAGTGATATCGAGGGTGGCAACCGGGGCAATGCCTGTCCCTTTGAGCACCAGGTCCAGGTTGGTAGCGTTCAAGTCATTGGTGAACAGGGAAACTTCCACAAAAAACTCACCCGCTTCGGTGGGCGCAAAGCTGACCGGGAAAGTAAACGCCTCTCCAGCCCCAATCTCGCCTTCAAATTCGCTGGGGGTCATTACGCTGAACGGCGGCATAATTGCCGAGAAGGGGTCTTCTTCCAGCGGGAAGATTACCGCCCCTTCCCCATTATTGCTTAGGGTTAGCGGCAAGGCATTGGTGTCGCCGATGAGGACTTCGCCGAGGTCCAACGTGTCGCCGCTGGCCAATTGATTGGTATCGACGGCGGCCCCAAATTCAGGGAGGGGGATGGTGAGGGTCCAAAGCTCATCGCCCGTGCTGCCATCGGTGGCTTCGAAGAAGAGCCGGCCGCCCACCTGAATGATGTCATCGATGTCGCTGTCACCATCGGGGTTGATGTCGGAAATGCGAATGGCTTCCTCTCCATTGACTGGCAGCTCGTACAGCTCCTGGCCAAATTCGGCGGTCGTGGCGCTGAAGTACAAGGCATATCCGGTGAAGACGAGGTCGTCCGGCTCGGAGCCTTCTAGGCCGGGGTTGATATCCTGTAGCAAGTCAATTTCGGCCGACATGGGGTTGCCTTCTTCTTCTACAAATACCTGGTAGAGTTCTTCCCCTATTTGTTCGTCTTCGGCAGTGAAGACCAGCGTAATGCCCAGTACATTCAGGAAGTTGCCTGGGTTGGCATCATCGCCATCATTGATGTCTTCTACCATCATAGTGCCTTCCGGTGTGCCATCGGTGACCCAGAGCTCGTCGCCATGGGTGCCATCGTCAGCTTCAAAGAAGACCAGCCCGCCGTAGGCAATCAGGCCACTTGGGCTGGAGCTACTCCCGCCCGGGTTGATATCCTTAACCAGTACGGTGCCGCCGGGGGTGCCGTCCGTTTTCCAAAGCTCGGTGCCGTTTTCGCCATCGTTGGCCCGGAAGAAGACCTCGCCGTTCAGGGCTACATACTGAGAAGGGGAAGCGTTGCCGCCATCCCGGATATCCTTGATGAGCATGGTGCCGGCAGCAGTGCCGTCGGTCTTCCACAGTTCATTGCCGACGATGCCGTCGTTGGCCGTGAAGTAAATCTGGCCGCCTACTACCGTTTTGAAGTTGGGGTTGCCGGGGGCATCGCCTTCCTGAATATCGATGACCAGATTGGTGCCATCGGCGGTTCCGTCGGAGGACCAGAGCTCGGAGCTGACTACGCCGTCGTTGGCGGTAAAGTACAGCAGGTCGTTAAACCGCACGAAGTCGAAGGGGCGGCCATTCTCTTCACCTTCCTGAATATCTTTCAGCAGCATCGTGCCCGCGGGGGTGCCATCGGTGACCCAAAGCTCATCGCCTAGTACACCATTGTCAGCCCGGAAGTAAATCAAGCCGTTGTACTCGATGAAGTCAGAAGGGTTGGAATTGCCGGCGGCAGTTTCCGGGTCCGGGTTGAGGTCGCCCAGCATCATGGTGCCTTCCTCGGTGCCATCTGTAATCCAGGGCTCCACGCCCACATCCGGAGCTTCCGCCCGGAAAATAAGCTGATCGCCGTAAGCCGTGAATTCGCGGGGGCGGGATTCGCCGCCCGGGAAAATATCCTTGACCAATACCGGCTGCGCTGCCAGGGCAAAGGCCAGGAATGCAAAAATCAGAGTAAGATTAATTTTCATAACATAAGTTTATTTGAATATTATCGTCGTTCCGATTCCAGTACATACTTGCGGAGCACGTCCGGCTCCCCGCCGATGGCTGTTTCGTCAAAGAAGACATCCAACTGGATAATGCCGGTGGTTTCATCGTAGGTGCCCCCGCCGCTGATCCCAATTTCAAATGGGGGCAGGCCAGAGCTAGCCGTACGGGTGATGGTCACCTGCTGCTCGATGACTTCCACTGTTCCGGATTTTGCACCTTCGGTTTCCGGAGTGAACTTCAAAGCCTCGGGGATACGAATAAAATGGGAAGCTGAAGACACCTCAAAATCGCTGTAGATTCTGACCATATTGAAGGCGTTGGTGCCTTTGTCCGGACTGGGGTGGCTAAATCCCATGACATCCGGCGTAACCCGGCTGGCAAAGGCAAAGGCGAAGAATTCATTGGTCCGCCCTGCCGGCACCGGTTCGGGGCCAAAGGAGGTATAGCCAAACAGTTTTGGGAAGGTAACGTTCGGTGCCCATAGCCCCAGGTTAACCGACCCGCCAAGGGAAAAGGTCAGGGTAAGGGTATCCCGCCCTTCCTCAATGCGGAGGCCCGTTGTGGGCAGCAGCCGCAGGTGTAACGAGCGGTTGAGCTGTTCGGTGTCTTCATTTTGCGGGGCGCGGACGCGGAGGCTGCCGCTGCGTGCACCGGGCTGCAGCAGGAATTGGCTGCCGCCTTCGATTTCGAAATCTGCACCGGGCACAGCATCCCCGCTAATGGCCACTTCGACCACGGTAGGAGCCTCCACCGGTTTGTTGAGCAGGAGTTGCACGTCGAGGAAACTATCAACCACTACAGCTTCTGACAAATTGCCGAAGCCCGCAATCGGAGCCGCCGGGTTATTGGCCGGCTGTTCTTTCTCGCAGCTCAGCAGCAGCAGGGGGAGTATCATCAGGAGTTGGCATAATGGTTTCATAGGCTATTCTTGAAAGATGAGTTCAAAGGTGCGGCCACGGCCCGAGCCCGGGAACCCAAGGTGGATAAAATCGGGGGTGATGCTCTCCAGCCGAAGCTGCAGGCGGCCCGGGGCCGGCAAGGTATCCAGCCGGTTGTAGATCAGCTCGTAGTCGAAGGACCCGGGTGGAATAGCGAGGTTGCGCCCCAGGGCGGATTCGCCATCCTCTCCGTTTATGGTGAATAAGGTGCCCAGCCCCAGGCTGTCCGGCACTTCCGCTTCCAGGCGGACTTGTACGGCTTCCGGCTGCGGCGCAGCGGAGAGGGCGACCGGGATCACCAGGGCCGAATCTTCGGGCGCCGTGGCGCTAAGCACTACGCTGTCCTTAGCTGGCTCATTTACCTGGTTGTCATAGTTGAAGCGGATAAAGGCATTTTCGGGGTCGAAGATATTGTCCTCCCGTTGGGTAGGGCGGGGGTCTTCGCACCCTGTTCCAATGATAGCTCCGGTTAGCAGTATTGCTGCTAAACCCGGGCCGGAGAGTTCCAGGCGTAGGGTCCAAATCCGGTGCAGTTTGCCGAAACGCACAGGTACGCCGGCCCGAATCCAATCGGAGAAAACACTTATTTGTTGGTGTAGTAGTCGCATGATGGTCCAGTTCAGGCTTTTCATTAGTACCCCGGATTTTGCATTAAGTTCGGATTCGCATTTAATGCGGACTGTGGAACAGGCAGCACAAAGCGGTAATCCGGATAGGAAAGGGTGCAGTTGGGGTTGGCCAGCAGGCAGCCTTCCCGCTCCACAGGCCGGCCGGTGCGCTTGAGGTCAAACAGCAAATGCCCTTCCAAGGCCAGTTCCCGGCGGCGTTCTTTAAAAATGGCTTCCTGGAGATCGGCACCGGTAAGCGTGAGCGGCTCAGCATCCTCTACCGCCCGTTGGTGGATGAGGTTATAGTCGGCCTGCGCCAGCGCATCCTGTCCGAGTTTGGCGTAAGCCTCTGCCCGCAGGAGGTAGATTTCGGACAGCCGCAGCATCGGGAAGTTGCTGATGAAGTTGGGCTGCAGGGCGTACTTGCTGCAATAGACCTGCCCGTCTACCTCCAGGTAGAGGCTGCGCCGGATGTCCTCTGCTTCAAACAAGTTAAGCAAGCCCGGCGCCACCCGGCAATAGGGGATGAAATCGCTATCGGAAGGCATGCCCACGATCCGGGCGATGGAGGCAATCAGGGCAGCCGAACCAGCATCATCATTGCGGTAGCGCTGCAGGTCCAGGTTCCATAATACTTCCGGGTTGAACCGCTGTTCCGCCCAGGTTTCCACATAATCACCGGGATCAAGCAGCGTAACCTGCCCGGCGTTGATGATCTGCGTGGTTTGTTCCACGGCCCCTTCCCAGTTTTCCCGATAGGCATAGGCCCGGGCAAGCAGGCCGCGGGCTACATTGGGCGTCAGCCACACCCGGTCGGTGGTGCGCCGGGCATCGGGGCCCAGTAAGGCAATGGCCTCCTGCAAGTCGGCTTCCACAAGCGCAAAGCCTTCGGCTACGCTGCGGCGGGCGGGGCGTTCGGTGACTTCGAAGGGGCGCTCTGCCAGGACAACGCCCAGGTGGCTGCCGTTTGCTGTAGCCCTGTAGGGCTGTGCGTACAGCCGCAGCAGGTCGAAGTGGGCGATGGCACGCAGCGCCAGGGCTTCCCCGAGCAGGCTGTTGCGGCGGGTAGGCTGATCGGTTTCCAGGGCTTCCAGGGCCTCAATGATATTGTTCACGCGGTTGAGATGCTCGTACAGGGTGGCGTAGAACCCATCGAAATTATTGTTTTCGTAGCCGGCATCAGTGGTGAAGAAGTTGCCTTCCCGGAAGGTCGCGATAACTGCGTTTGCGTTTTCGGCTACGCCGGCTGTCCCTGCCGCCGCCGGGTTGGGCTGCATGTGGCCGGCCAATTCCGGATAAGCCGGGAAGTACTGCCCGTAGTAGGCTCTTTCGCCCAGGCTGCTGTAGGCGCCCACGATGGCGGCATCAATGCCATCCAGGGTGCGGAGGGCTTCCGTTTTGGAAATCTGGTCCTGGGGCTCAATATTCAGAAAGTCCTGGCAGGAAGTGATGCAGAGCAGCAGCCACAGCCCGGCCAACTTCGTAGTCTTCATCATAGCGTCACATTTAAGCCAAACATAAACCCGCGCGCCTCCGGGAAGCGGAAGCGGTACTCCGCAATGCCATTCCGGTTGGCGCGGCTGCGGGTGGAGTAGAGGTATCCAAGGTTGTTACCCTGTGCCGTTAGCGAGAAGCTGCTGATGCCCAGAGCGTCCAGCCAGCGGCCCGGCAGGCGGTAACTGAGGTTGACATTGGCCAGGCGCAGGAAGTCATTGTCAAACAGGTAGCGGGTGCTGTTGTACTGAAAGGTATTGTCGATGTGCAGCCGGGGCGTATCCGTGAGGTCGCCCGGCTGCTGCCAGCGGTCCAGCTGATTGGCGCTTTGGTTGTTGAAACTGATCTGCCGCCCGTCGGTGAAGGTCAGGCCATTGACCAGTATGTCGCCCCCGTAGGAATAGCTTAGAAGGAAGGCCAGGGATAAGCCTTTGTAGGTTACTGTATTGGTCATGCCACCGTACCAATCCGGCGCTGCCTGCCCGATGGGCACCCAGTTATCGGGGTCGTTCACAAGGTCGTCGTCATCGGTGATGCTGCCGTCGGGCAGGTAGTATAGCGGTTTGCCGTTATAGGGGTCGACTCCGGCAAAGGGCACGCCGTACAGTACACTGGAGTTTTGGCCCACTACCAGCCCCCGGCTATTCAGCGCCGTTGCCGGAAAGCGCTCCGCTTCGATACGGGTCAGCTGATTGCGGTTGCGCGCCATATTAAAGCGGGTGGCCCACCGCAGCTCGCCCTGCGTATTAACGGTTTCCAGGCTGGCTTCCCACCCGATATTGCGCTGGTCCGCAGCATTGGTCACGATGTTGTCGAATCCGCTTTCCCGGGGCACGGGGATGGTATAGATGGCATCCTCGGTGTAATGGCGGTAGTGTTCTACCGTAAGGCGGATGCGGCTTTCCAGCACCTCCAAATCGACGGCAAAATTGTACTTGCGCACCAGCTCCCAGGTCAGGTCCTCATTAGCCGGTGCGGTGGGCGCGATGCCGATATTGCCGCCATAGAGGAAGGCATCGTTGTAGCCGTAGAGCCCACGGGCGCTGTAAGTGCCCAGGCGGGAGTTGCCCGTCAGTCCGTAGGAAGCCCGCAGCTTGCCAAAGTTGAGCCATTGGAGGCTTTCCATCCAGGGTTCCTGTGTGAACGCCCAGGCGGCACCGGCGGAGAGGAAGTTCGCCGCCTGCACATCGCCCCCGAAGATAGAAGAAGCATCCCGCCGCCCGCTCAGGGTGAGGTAGTAGCGGTAGCCGAAGTCGTAGCTGGCCTGCGCGTAAAAAGACTCGCTCGCATCCTGGTAGTTGGATTCATCGGCATCGATGTTGTCTGTGTCTACCGTCCAAAACTCCCGGAGCTGGTCGGAAGGGAAATCCGAAGCGGAGATGCGCTGCCGGTAGGTGATTTGTTTGTTGCGCTCTACGCCAGCCAGCGCATTCAGGTGGTGGTTGCCGAAAGCCCGCTGATAGCTCAGTTGGCCATTGGCTACCCACTGCAGGTTGCCCCGGGTGAAGCGCCGGGCCCGCCCGTTTGAGGGACGGCCGGAGCCATTCAAAGCAGATTCGTACTGATACTGCAGTTGCAGGTAGCCATCCAGCCCGCCCGACACCCGCACTTCCAGCCCCGGCAGGATTTCGTAGTTCAGCCGCAGGTTGTTGTTGATGCTGAAGGCATCATGGAAGAATTCATTTTGCGCCAGCGCCGCCACCGGGTTGGGCCGGTTGATGAAAAAGCCGCCGTTGTTGAAGGTGCCGTCTTCGTTGAAAGGGGACAGGTTGGGTGGGTAGGTAAAAGCACCGAAGTCGCTAAACGACTCCTTGCGCACGTACCCCCCGGAAAAGCCAAAGCGCAGGTCCAGCTTTTCACCCAGAGCCGTATTGAGGTTAGAGCGGAGGGTTACCCGCTCCAGGCCATTGCCCCTGGAAATCGCATGCTCTTTGTAGTAGCCGCCGGAAAGGAAGTACTTTGTACGGCTATTGCCCCCGCTCAGGCTGAGGCTGGCATTCGTAACGGAGCCCTGCCGCTGCGTCAGGGCCGGCCAATCGGTTTGGATGGTCAGGGGGCCCGCATTAGCGGGGTTTTCCCCCGAATTGAAGAAGGTCTCCCGGGCCAGGGTCACGTATTCTTCCGTATTCAGGAATTCCACCTCATTGATGAGATTGGAAAAGCCGGTGCTCAACCCACCTGTGAGCTGAGGCTGGCCCGCCTGGCCTTGCTTGGTCGTGATGAGGACAACGCCATTGGCTGCATTGGCCCCGTAGATGGCGGTGGCGGAGGCGTCTTTTAGCACCGTAATCGATGCGATATCTTCCGGCCGGACGAACATAAGCGGGTTGAGCTGTTGGTCGAGGGAAGTGCTGAAGGGCGTATTGGCGGTGTTGGTCTCCGAGACATCGTAGAGCGGCACCCCATCCAGCACAAAAAGCGGCTGCCCGGAAGCCACTACATCTGTGCTGCGCACCGGGGGCAGGGAAGCATTGCCCCGGATGCGGACTTGTACCGGCAATCCCGGTTCGCCGGTATTCAACTCCACCTGCACGCCAGCCACCTGCCCTTCCAGCATTTTGTCGAAACTTTCGATAGGGCGCTGGGGCAGGAGCTCATCGCCCTCCACCTGCTCGTAACTGCCCACCAGGTCTTTCTGCTTTTGCTCGCCCGCGTAGGCTGTGACCACCACCTCATCAATGAGCTGTACGTCCGGCTGCAGGGTAACGTCGAGGCGGGAGCGGTTGCCTACAGCCACGGTCTTGGGCCGCATGCCGGTGTAAGAGAAGGTAAGCTCAGCCTCCCCCTGCGGGATATCTAGGGCATACTTCCCTTCGTAATCCGTTGCAGTGCCCCGGTCGGTGCCCCTCAGTAGCACGGTAGCCCCAATGAGCGGCTCCCCCTCTGCACTGCGCACAGTCCCGGAGAGGGTGCGTTGTTGCGCAACAGCAGACGTGGATAACAGCAGCCCCAGCAAATACAAAAGCCTATGCATGGATTTAGACTTTGTTTAGATAAGCTGTAAAGATAGGAAGGTTTGCAGGTTTGTGGAGGCTGTTGATAAGGTATGTACTAAAGAATACCTAATGTTAGGGAGGGGGCAACTGTCTTCCGGGAACCGCCCCAGTGGGCAAGCAGATGGATTTACCCTGCTGCTGAACTTTGGTCAGGCGGCGCTGGTCAGCGAAACCGATATCCTGTCCTCCCTGCGCGTCTTCCCGAATCCGGTAACCGATTGGCTGCAACTGCTGCAGCTGCCCGCCGCCACGTCAATTGAAGCCATCGTAGAAATGGCTGAAACGTACCGAACAATCGTCAATAAGGCAGCCAGGAAAAGTATCAACGACATTCTCGATTACCTGTAAAGGAGCCCATCAAGCCCAGAAAAGACTGTCAAGCATTTCGGTCTAGTCGCACTAGGAATAACATTGCGCATGGTTAGGGGTGGAGGTAATAAATCAGCAGGGGCTCTTATCCCTAATAGGTTCCCGTCGCCTCAAACTCAAAAGTATTTGAAACCAGGGTATCTTTTGGCATTAACACTATAAGCTCGGTAAGCTTACTGGCTTCGGCTTCATGCCCGTAGTACTTTAGGTTTTTTATATAACGGGCTTTCCAATTGGTTCCCGGATTAGGGATATAGGTGATTTGAAATGATTGCGGGCCCGGGGCTTCGGGCTCACAGTAGGAGTCGTCAAACTGATGGGGTTTTAGCGTGAATACTTCAGAACTGCCGGGCTCGACCGTAACAAAGTCGTCCAGACGTTTTACAGATATGGATACCTCTGCAAATGACACTTCGCAAGAATAACCTCCCGCGGAATAGTTGAAAAATTCTGGAAAAGTTTTCGACGTGGTGCTACTGCGGGGGGCTGCCATTACTACTGGCGCTTCAGTATTATTGGTCAGGGAGAAAAACACCGTTAAGTCTGTGAAAGTAGCTGTGTTTTGCACGCTGTCGATGCGCAGGGCAACGCCTGTTTCCGGAACACCTGCCTTTTTGGAAGTGCTGCAGGACAAGCAGAAAATAACCGAGATAGCGAATAAGAGCGTTTTTGTGGTCATTGTTGTGGATTAAACGCGTAGGGGGATAAAATCATTAGGGACTTAAAGGTATAAAGTTTTTGGAAAACAGCAGGCTAAAATGCGGCGGTGTAGCAGGGCAATCGCAAAGTAGGCCTTAGCCCGTTAAAACCTTGAAGAGGTAATCGT
>CAZNSK010000040.1:0-42676 GCA_964575505.1 uncultured Phaeodactylibacter sp. | reverse complement strand
CAAAGAAGCCTGCAAAACCGAAGGTTTCGTAGGCACCGCAGCTTTCCAACTGACGGCGGAACGGCTCAGAGCGCACATCAATGCAAAAGGCAAGCTGCGCATCGGGGCGCTCAGTTACAGCGGAGGCCTGCAGCTGGGATTTCAAATCGCCGGCCATTTTCTGGCGAAAGCCTTGTTCCCAGGACTGCAGCAGCGATAAGCGCATCAGATAGTAAGCTTCTCTCAACGCCTTGAGGAGATGCGCCCAATCCTCCGGAGCAGTGCCCAGGGCAGGGTCCAGCCGCTGCAATGCCCAATTGTGGAGCATGGACCATTCCTTAGCCGGAGCAGCTTGTTCGGCAGGCTCGGGAAGCAATGCCGCCAGCAGCAAACGCGCCGCCAGATAATCCTCTAAGGCGATGGGATACTGCTGTTGGGGGGCGTAGTCTTCCTGTTCACTTCTCCAGCGAATGAAGGAAGCCCAACCCGGCAAAGCCATAAGATGGTCGCGCAAGAAACGCCCTTGTTCTTCCTCCGCTATGCCGAGGTGGCGCAGTAGCATCAGCAAAGCTGGTTGGCTGGCTTCCGGTAGCCGCTTGATGAAATTCGTTTGCTCGTACTCATGAAGGGCTACCAACTTTACGGAGCGGAAAAATCCACGCTCCCTAAAGGGCATGCTCCAGGCGGCCTGGCCTTCATCCAAAAAAGCGCCCAGCCATTTGATCGCCTCCCGGTTGACGGGCTCCAGCGTAGCCTGCCAGGGTTGTAGCTGGCCCATTGCCTGCAGGCTCTCCCGGAGCAGAGCGTTGGCAGGGCCAGAACCCGACCGCTCATCCAGGTCTTGTACCATTGCCATGAGGAGGGGCTCTAGCTCCAGGTAGGTTTTGCCGAATCGCACTTTGGAAGGCAGGGATTCCAGTGCCCGGCTTACTGCGTAAATCAACGCTTTCTTCTGCAGCTCCCCTTCCAGTATTGCCTGCCGGATTTGCCAGAAAGCCGGCAAGGTGTTGGCATCGAATAACTCCTGCCCCCGCCGTACAGCTTTGGCAAATGGCAGGCGCTCCAGGCCCTGCAGGGGGTTGCAGGCTACAGACTGCGCCAGGGGCCAGGAGGGGGCAATCAAAGCCTGCAACTCATCCAGGTCTTGCTGCAAAATATTCAGCCGCTGTGCAATATACTTTGGGATAAGGGTATCGGTCATTGTCATTTTGATCTGAATTTTGGTAGTGAAAGTAAGGCCGGCCTACAGCCGGTAAGCGCTGCGGCGCAGGTTCAGGGTAGTACGCAGGGGCTGGCTGGCGCGCAACGCCCAGGCGTAAATCCGGATCATCCAGCCATCCTCTGCCGGGCCCGGAAGGTACTCCCGGAAAATCATCAGCAGCCAGCCCAGCACAAAGAATAGGGCAATAGCGGCATGCAGCCCGCTGAGTGGTGGCGCAGTGAGAGGCGACAACTGAGTTTCAACTGCCCAAACCGACACCCCGTATACCGTGGCGCCCAATAAGCCCAGGCCGGCGGCAAGCAGTGCCCGGGCGGCGGTGGGGGAAGGCTGCAGTATAGTCATGACGGCATGGGCGCAGGTAATGCCGCAAAACAACAGCAACAGCGCATAGGTACTGCCTAATCCACCCGTGCTCCCGGTGAAGCGCCAAAAGATAAAGGCACCAGCGCAGCCCGCCGCCAAACCAAACGCAAAGATGGGGGCAGCTTTAGGGCCGTGCAAGCTCAGGCTCTTATTCGGGGCAGCGCTGATCGTAGAGCCAGCGCTCAGAAAAAGGGAAGCTTTGAAAAACCCATGCCAGATCATGTGGGCCAGAGCAGCGGGGAATAGCCCCATGCCGCACTGCATGATCATAAAACCCATTTGCCCCATCGTGGAGCAGGTAAGGGTGCGTTTGACATCGCTCTGCACCAACATCCAAAGGGTGCCCGCAATAGCGGTAAAGCCCCCCAGAACCACCAGCAGCGTGGCACTCCAGGCGATGCCGCTCCAAACCGGATAAAATTTGTAAAGAATAACGGCACCGCCATTGACCAGGCCAGCATGCATAAATGCCGATACGGGCGTAGGGGCATTCGCTGAGCCAATAAGCCACCGGTGAAAGGGCCAGACCGCAGACTGCGCCAATGCCGATAAGAGCACCAGGCTGCCGATAAGCAGCAGCCAGCCGCCTGACAGAGGCGCATCAGCCAGCGCTTCAAGCGAGCCCTGCCCCTGGGTAAAATAGACCAATATAGCCGCCACCATCAGCAGCACGCTGCCGCCCCCCAGGTGCAGCAGGGCAAGGCGGGAAGAAGCCCGGGCAGCGCGCCACTCCAGTTGAAACCCGATTAGGCGGGACAATAGCAAATTGCTCACCAACAGGCTAGCAGCTGCTATCAGCAACTGATCAGCTGCGCTGAAAAAAACCAGCGATAAAGCCAGCCCGGCCAGGTAACGGTACACCAAGCGCTGATTGCGGTGGCCAGCAAAGTGCCGCAGCCCGTAAGCCTGCACCGCCAGGCTGACGAAACTAATGACGGCGACCAACAAAGTATGGGTAGATGAAAACACGAGCCCCAAGCCATCCGTAAGCAACCCGGGCGCAAAGAGTGCGCTCAGGCTTAGCAAAAAGGCCAGGCCCATAAGCCCGGTAGCGTAGCGCTCCGCTCTGGAGAGCGGGGTGAGTAGCCCAAGCAGCGCTAAAGAAAGCAGTCCGATCAATATCATTTTACAGCGTGTTGATTTCGGGCGCAAGGTAAAAGGATACAGCCTATAAATAAAATTAAAAATCTTTATTACGTTTATTAGAAAAACTAATAAATTGGAGTTGGAATTTCCCCTTCTTCAATATCAATAAGTATTGCCATGGATCCCAGAATATTATATCTCGACTTGCCGCTTTTACGGACATTTATTACCCTCATCGACCAACAGGGGTACAGCCTCGCCGCTAATGAGTTGGGCCGTACGCAGTCTGCCATCAGCCAGCAAATCAAAAAACTGGAAGAATTGGCCGGGCAAAAACTGGTCAAAAAGCAGGGGCGCCATCTCTATATGACGGAGGCCGGCAAGGTCGTTTACCGGCATGGTATGCGGATGCTGCAGGTCGAGCAGCAATTGCGGGAAGAATTATTCAGTGAAGAAATCGAAGGGCGGGTCCGCCTCGGCATACCGGAAGATTTGGCCACCCACTACCTATTGCCCATTCTGGCGCGCTTCCGGGAGCAGTACCCGCGCATTCAGTTGTCCGTAGAATGCGACCTTACGGAGAACCTCTACCAAAACTTCAAAGCCAATGAGTACGAGCTGGTCATTCTCAAACACGAGCAGCTCAATGTGGCGTATCCGGACCGTATCGTCAAAACCTGGTATGACCCGCTGGTTTGGGTAGGCCGGGACCTGCAGGAATGTAACGAATGGCAGTTTTCCAAGCAAATCCCGGTTATCGTTTCCCCGGAGCCCTGCGTCTACCGGCGGCAGGTCCTTCACCAACTGAACGCGGAACAGTTTTCCATTGAACTCGCCTACGTCAGCGAAAGCTACAACAGCAAGCTGCTTGCCATAAGGGCGGGACTGGGTCTGGCCGCGTTGCCGCAAAGCCTGGTGCCCCCGGATTTTGCAGTTGTCAAAACAGGGCTGCCGGCACTCTCGGCCACGCAGATTTCTCTGTTCCGGTCTGATATTCAGGCTAAAGTGGCGCAGTATTTGCGCGATCGGATCATCGAGAGCTTTGACGACCAATTGGGCAACGCAGCGGCGTGAAGGGGTGCTTTGCCAATTGCCCCTACTCCTTCAGCCCCCTGCCCTGCTTGTTGATCTTACCTTCTTTGTTGAGCTGCTTCATCAGACGGTCCAAAATACCGTTGATGAAATCTTTGCTCTTGTCTGTGCTGTATTGCTTAGAGATTTCTACAAACTCGTTGAGGGTCACTTTTGTAGGGATAGAGGGAAATGAGGTGAGTTCGCAAAGGGCCATCTTCAGCAGGATCATATCCACCACCGCTACCCGGTCGGCATCCCAATTGCGGAGGGTCGGCTCGATCACCGCCAGCAGGTCGTCATTCTCCTCAATGACTTCGCGCAGCAGCTTTTCGCCAAAATCCTCAACGGCTTCCGATTGAGGCCGGTGCTCTTCAAAAAACTGCTCTTCGGCGGGCAGGGCTTTGATGGTTTTCTTAACCGCGCCCACGACCAGCGATTCATCATCGACCCAGTTGGGAAAGTGGTCTTCCAGAAAATCGTTGAAGGGCTCGTTATTGACCAGGTGCTTGAAAAAAGCCAGCAGCATCTCGGTATGCGCTTCATTAGTATGAGTGGCCTGACGGCTGTACACCTTGTAGGCGTCTGTTTTGGCAAAATCCTGGTAAAAGGTCCGGATATTGTCCATTTCAATCCGGTTCTTCAGCTTGCGCCGCCGCAGCAGGTCCTGATAGCCGTCATTGCGGATGAGGGACTGCACAAGCTGATTCTCAGCCAGCGAGGCAGTAAACTTTTTGTCCGAGTCAGAAGGCAAGAGCTTTTCCAGCTTCTTGGCTTTGTCCTGAATGGCGTACTCTGCCGTGCGCACCACCGACCAAAGCGTGAACAGGTACAAGTCAAATGAACGGTCGACGTTCCAGCGGTAGCGGTGAATGACATCCTTTAAGCCCAACGAACCATCTTGGCTCATGGAATAAAGCATCTGCATCACTTTAATGCGGATATTCCTTCTACTCAGCATATTTCAATATTCCCGTTATCATCGGCGCAAATATACTCCTTAGGATTTGGTTTGCAAGGGTGGTGGTCGCCAAATCGTCGTTGGGCAGGAAAAAGGCAGATACCGGCGCCATTTCCCGCCCGGTTCCACAAAGCTATTGCACTTGCCCGCTGCTCAAATACTGCGCTTTCAGCTCAGCGTACGTAGGCAGTTTTTTGTAATGCCATTTATCCACCACTTTGCCGTTCTTCAGCAGTACCACCCCGGGGTTGGAGCGCACAATGGTTTTGAGCAAAATATCATCGCCCGTGTAAAAGGGGTAATCGCTGCCGGTAGCTTCCCTGAATTGCTGCAGCTTATCCGGGGAGGCAAAGCTTGTAGCGGCAAAAACTTCAAAGCCGGCTTTCTGCGCTTCCGCTAAAACCGGGTTTACGATATCGGTCCAGGGGTCCAGGTAATCAGGCTCCCATTCGTAAACCGTATGCTCTACCTGCCGCTTGTCGACCCGGTCAACCTTGCGCACCATCTTTACGGTATCGCCCACTGCTACGGTATCCACAGCGTAGATGGTATCTCGGAGCAGCTCGGTAGTGGTCTCCTCCGCATGGGTGTACAATTTATAAGCGACGATCATGAAGCTGTATTCCGGGTTGTTGAGAATGTCGTAGGTCATGTCGCTGCCTTCCGCTCCGCCGGAGAGTTCAAAATCGCTCACTTTGCTGCGCTCTACCACCCGGGCCGTAGTATCTCCGTCTACTTCCCATTCATTGGCCAGGAAGGCAGCAAGTTCGGCTGCGTAGGGCTCCCCTTCGGCACTAGGCACGCTAAATCCGTCAGCTGACTTCACAACCTTTACAACCGGCTCCTCTTTGATCTGCTCCAGCTCCCACTCTTCCTTGGGGTATTCCTTGTACTTTTTGAGGTACTCCTCAATGGGGAACTGAGCGGTTTCGCCAGTAGCTTTGTTGGTGACTTTATAGGCTACCACATCGGCATTATTCTCTGCCAGGTCTTCCAACTCCTTTTCCAACCGGATATTAGCCCCCTTGTGGAAGGGGCGGAAATCCGCGTGGGGGATGTCCCACATGTAATTGCTGAAGCTATACAGGATCAGGGCGCCGGTACCTAGCAGCACAATAGCCGTCCGGGCGCCTGCTCCAAACAGCTGATGCATTTTGCTGTGGAATACCAGGAGCAGCACCGAGGGGACTAGCAGGAATACATCTTTCATAAAGGACGTAAAGGGCTCCAGCTTGATAAAATCCCCGAAGCAGCCGCAGTCGGTCACCTTCATATTGGTGGATACGTAAGGGCCCCACTCGCTAAATTGGAAGAAGTTAACGCCCGCGGGCACATATCCGGTCAGGTAGGTAAAGCCGGTAAGCACTGTAAAAAAGGCAACCAAGAGGAAAAATGCCCAGGCAGTAAACTTGCGGGCAGCGCCAATCATCAGCATGATGCCCAGTACAATTTCAAAGACAACCATGAAAACGGCAAACCCAGTGGCCCATTCCGCCAGTTGCGGGAAAAGCGGAGCCAGGAAGGAAAACCAGGTCCCCGAAAAGGTAGACTCAAACTCCGCGAAGTACTGCTCCATTTTGTAAGCCGTGCCCAGGGGGTCCACCGCCTTCACCCAGCCTGAGAATATAAAAAGCACCCCGCAAAAATTCTGCAGGAAACTGATGAGCCAGTTGTCGATGCGCTTGGTCCCCAACCCAATGAGAATCGTCAGTAAAAGGGCGGCCGCCCCCACGATTAAAATAAGCGTCCCTATCGTCATGATGCAGCGTTTTGTTCGTTGATTTTAATGAGTGCAAAAATAGCATAATTGATGATGTCGAGGTAGTTGGCTTCCAATCCTTCGGAAACCAAAGTCTGACCAGCGTTATCCTCAATTTGGCGCACCCGGAGGAGCTTTTGCAGAATCATATCTGTGATGGAAGCCATGCGCATATCGCGCCAGGCTTCTCCGTAGTCGTGGTTCTTGGCTTCCAGCAGTTGACGGGCGTGCTGCGCCTTGCGCTGATAAAGGGCAACCACTTCTTCCACAGGTAAATCCAGGGGCGCCTCCGCCGGCAAATCAAGCTGAATAAGAGCCATGACACTATAATTGATCAGGCCAAGGTAATCGTCTTCTACCCGGTCTGCTACTTTTTGCGTGCCTTTTTCTTCGATGCTCCGGATCCGTTTGGCTTTGATGTAGAGCTGATCGGTCAGAGAGGAGGGGCGCAAAATGCGCCAGGCCGTGCCGTAGTCCTGGGTCTTTTTTTGGAATAGCGCCTGGCACTGCCCCATAATTTCATCGAATGCTTCTAAAGTTGGCTTCAATGTTCTGGTTTTCTGCAAATATACATCGAATCAAAGATCGGCCATAATAACCCGGTGGGCTGTTAATAGGTTGAGAAGGTTTGTTAACGGGTTGTAAAAGATTAATTTCGCCCTGATGTCATCCTCCACAGATACCTACCAGACTATTGACGCCCCCTCTACGGGTGAGTTCCGTGACCGGGGCAGCAAATTCATTGCGTACGCCCACCCCGCCTACAGTGAGCCAGAATGGAAGGCCGCGCTGGAAGAAGTCCGCAAGCTCCACCCCAAAGCCCGCCACTACTGCTATGCCTTCCGCCTGGGGCTCGACCAGAACAATTTCCGCGCCAACGATGACGGGGAGCCCAGCGGCACGGCGGGCCGGCCCATCCTTGGCCAGATTGACAGTTTTGGCCTGACCTACGTAATCGTCATCGTGGTGCGTTACTTTGGCGGCACCCTGCTGGGCGCATCGGGCTTGATCAACGCCTATAAGTCGAGCGCGTCGGCAGCCCTACAGGCCACCAACATCGTAGACCGCACCGTGGAAGAAGTATACCGCCTGTCCTTTGGCTATGCCCTCATGGGCAACGTTATGAGCAGCATCGAAAACCTGCAGCTAAACATGATCGGCCAGCACTTCGAAACCACGGCTACGGTCGACCTGGCCATCCGCCGCAGTGAAGTAGCCCCTACCCTGCTCCGCCTCAAAGCGGCTATCGGCAACCTCTACCCCGAGGAAGTGGATGAAAAAACCGTTGTGGAGGGCCTGGAAATAACCTGGGTAGAGACGCGGTGACCCCACGCGCCAGGCGATCAGCCGGTTCCAGCAGCCAAAACAATGATGCCGCCGGCCAGCTATATTGAAAAAGCATGGTGCGCACTAAACTGTGCCTGCCACTTGCTCCAGTTGGCGGTAGTTTGGTTCATCGCGCCCAACTGTATCCGAAGATTGTCACGCAGCCCAAATCCGACCCCGAGATAGGTCCGGTTGCGGTCAAAGTATTCCACTTCGCGCCCGTCGCCGATATCGGTTTGCCCATTGATGAAAATCTCATTGTAGAGGGCCAGATAGAATACGCCCTTACCGAGATCCGTGTCGTTCAGCGGCACATTCACGAATAGGTTATACCGGTAGCGCGTTCGGAAATCCTGCCCTTCCAGCCAACGTTGCTCCGAGCGTAGCCGGTGCGTGAGGAGAAAACGGCCACCCAGCCGTTGGGAGAAGAGCGCCTCCTGGTACATCCGGTTTTCATGGACCGTATTGGTACTTTCTCCGGGGGTGCCCGTAGTGATACTCGCGTAGCCCAGGGTGAAAGTTACGCCGGCATCCTCGGGTGTATAGGTCAACCCGTTTCGGATCAGCACCTGCTCCAGGTCATTGCCAAAGTTCCAGAATCGGAACTGATAATCGCCCTGAATCCCAAAGGGCCCTTCCCCGAATCGGGCATTGTAAAAGTACATATACCAGATACCCAGTTTATCTTCCTCGACGGTTTGAGCGGTAAGCAGGCTGGCAAGCCATACACAAAGCAGCAACAACAGTAAGCTCCTCATAAGCTATTGTACAAATTTTGGCAATGATTACATCGTCTATTCCGGGAACGCTACCCGGCCGGAATGCAAGTCGTAAACCGCCTTAACGATCGGGCTATCGCCACTTGCGAACCTGCGGCTTTGCACCGGTTCGAGCCCCCTAATCAAAGACGGCTTCATTGGCCACCCGGCTTCCGGCAAAACCAATAATTATAAAATAGGCTTTATTTCCCTCTATTTGTCAGGTTTTATGCTTATCGGCTTATAAAAAATGAGAAGAAGTGAAACATTGCTACGAGCAAGTACCCTAAACCCATTTATACAAGCTAATCAGATTGGCCTCGAAAAAAAGCCTCCAGCCTATCCAGGGCTACTTTCAGATAACCCAGGGGCACAGTAGTATATACGATTCTGAACACCCCAAACTTCTCATGCTGAAACCCGCTGCCGGGCGTCAGCAGTATACCGGTGTTGTTATAGATATCCATCCAGAGGCCTTCCTGCCCCGGTTCGCTATCTGCTTTCAGGTATTTGGAAAAATCCGCCCATACAAACAGGCTGCCGCGGCTGGGAACATAGGGCACTTCCATGGCGCGCAGGGTGCCTACGACTGCTTTATAGCTTTCCGTAAGCTGAGCTTTGTTAGAGACTATGTAGCGCTCCAGAAAATCATGGTCTTTCATCAGCTCCCCAATTGCCCACTGTGTAAGATTGGAAACCATATGCGGGATATTGACATTCCCAAACCCCTTGAGGAAGCCTTCATTCAAAGAATGCACGATCCCAAACCGGAACCCGGAAATAGCAAAATCTTTAGATAGCGCGTACCAAAGGTGCAGGTAGCCGCTTTGAAGCTCCGCCATGATTTGCGCGAAGGATTGGGGCACATTTGCCTCAGTATAGTCCGCCCGGATTGCATCCTCCTCAACATCTACCAGTGACAGGCCGTAAATTTCGCTCACGACCAGGTGCACCCCGTGCGCTATGCACCATCGGGCAATCTCCCTCAGTTGCTTTTCGGAGTACATGCAGCCGGTGGGGTTATCGGGCGAGGTCAGCAACAGTACTTTGAAAGTTCGCCTCTGCCCGCTGATATCCGCCCAGGCGGCATCCAGGTGCGCTGTGGTCAAAGGAGAAATATCGCCGTGATCGGCGGGGTGATAATGCGTTTGCAAATCATAGCGCTGCAATCCGCTTTTCAAACCCACATCATTGGTATACATAGGGTAAGCCGGCGCCGGAATAACGACGACGTCCCCTTCATCGGCCAGCATAAACGTGCTTACCTCAATGGTCGCCGCAGCACCGGCGGAAAAGGCGATAGAGTCGGCAGTTATGGGGCATTTACAAAGGTGCTTTTCCATAAACTGCGCTACCGCATCCCGGACTTCAGGGTGCCCTTTGGGGTCGGTATATTGAAATGCCCACTCGGGAATCTCCCCTTGGTGCAGGATAGCGTCCAGGCGCTCCTTCATCATCGGGATCATGAGTGCGTTTTCCGCAACATTCAGGGTGAAGTAGCCTTCGGGGTTCTCCTCCGGATCGTATAGATTTTGAGCAGCCTCAAAAAAGAGGTCCATGTCCACTCTGGCGGATGCCGAGGCCAGGGGCTTTCCCCTCTTGGAGAGGCCGGAACCCCGAGTTGTTTTTTCTATCGCCATCTGAGCTTTGGTTTGTGTTTGGTGTGCTATTCGGGATAATTGCAGAATGCCAGGGGTGCAACCTTGCAAAGGTGCTGGCACCCCTATTCAACAAGCCTCCGATGTGTGGGGTTGAGCCTCCCCTAAACAGGATAGAATCACTGGTTCAGCTTCAACGGTTAGCATGAAACAACCCTGGCCGCAGCCCCCTGTACACTACTACCGGCATCCCACTGTACTCCATCTCCTTCCAGGGCAAGAGGGTTAACGGGCGACCCCTTACTTCTCTACAGCCCCTTCAGCCGCCAATACCGGGGCTGCCAGGACCGGCTCCATTAGGTAAGTCTGGAGAAATAAAATTACTGCTTGATTGTAGAAGTCGCGGTTAGATTTTTTACGGAAGCCATGCCCTTCGTCTTTAGCGAGAAGGTACCAAGCCTCTCCCCCATTTTTGCGAATGGCCTCCAACATTTGCTCTGCCTCACTGGCCGGCACCCGGGGGTCGTTCAACCCCTGCACGATGAGCATGGGCTTGGTGATTTTATGGGCGTTGGTCGTAGGCGAAATCCGCTCAAGGTGACGGCGCATTGCCGGATCGCGCTCATCGCCGTACTCTACCCGGCGAAGGTCCCGCCGGTAGGACTTGGTATTCTTCAGGAAGGTAATGAAATTGCTAATGCCGACCACATCGATGCCACAGCACAATCGGTCGTTGAAGTGCGACATACTGGCCAGCACCATATAGCCACCGTAGGAGCCGCCCATGACGGCCACCCGGTTGCTATCCAACTCCGGCCGGCCTTCGATCCAGTCGAGCAAAGCGCCAATATCCCGCACGGAATCTTCCCGCTTGAAGCCATTGTCAAGCTTGAGGTAGTTTTTGCCATAACCGGTAGAGCCCCTCACATTGGGCGCGAGCACTGCTACCCCCAATTCATTGAGGTAGTACTGAAAGGCGGGGGAAAACCCGGGCCGGAACTGGCTTTCCGGCCCTCCGTGAATGTAAATTAAGGCGGGAGCCGGCTGCTCCGCCTGAGCGGGCTGATAGTAAAAAGCCGGAATGTGCCGCTTCTTGCCTTTCTCTTCGTCAAAAGTGGGGTAATGAATCAAGTCGGGCTTGACAAACCCCTTGGGGTCCAGGCCGCCCACTTCGGAAAAGGTCCATTGCTGCAGGTCCATGCTGACCGTATCCAGCACATAGGCATCTGCCGGTGCCTGAGCCGTATTGATGGTCAACGCGAGCCGGTAGCCAGTGGGGTGCCAGCGCATATCGGTAATGATGCCCTCGGGCAATACCTTGACGCGCTCATAACTTCCCGATCCGGTAAGATAGAGGTAGAGCTCAGAAAACCCGTTTTTGTTAATGACAAAAGCCAACTGCTGCCCATCCCGTGAGATCTGCAAACCTTCCACTTCCCACTCCAGGCCCTCTGAGATGGTATGCCGCTCACCGGTTGTCCAATTGTGGGCAACCAGGCTGCGCCATTCACCATCCGCGTCGCAAGTGTAATAGATCGTTTGGCCATCGGCCGACCACAAGCCGGAGCGGCAAGCTACCTCTGCATCGGCCTGAATAGCCCGCAGAGCGCCCGTTTGAGCATCCATTACGTACAAATGGCTCTCGTTGATCGAGCAGTAGTTGATGACGGTCAGGTACTGGCCATCGGGCGACCAGGCTACCGGGTACCAATAGCCTGAGGCTTCCAGGACCAGTTGTTCGCCCCCACCGCTAAGGTCGTAGAGGTATAAGTCCTGGTCCACCCCGTTGCGCTTGGTGCTGCTGTAGATAAAGGCGGTGCCCTGATGGTTCCAGATGCCACTGCTGTGCTTAGACTCCCCGTCGGTCAGCAACTGATGCTGCTGCTTGCGCAAGTCGTAAAAGTAGAGCTGATAAGCTTCATTACCCCCGGTATCTTTGGCAAATAAAAACCCGGCTCGGTCGGAGTCGGGGCAGGTACGGGCAATATAAACAGGCTCATCAAAAAAGGTCAGCTGTTTGCGGAAATGGCCCGGGCGTACCACCTCGTGGATTTGGGCAGCTTCGCCAAACCGGGTGGAAATCAGCAGCCCGCTACCATCCGGCAGCCAGTCCGCCAGGGCAGCCTCCCGGCTGTTGTGATAGAGCTGTAACCGGTCCTTCAGCGAGGCCGGTATATCGGGGATGTTTTCGAGTAGAAGGTTGCCTATCTCTTTCTTTTTGATATCAACTGTCATAATTCATGATTCGCAAGAGTCCGGTGGGATATTCCACCACGGGTGCCGACTGCCTAAATCCTGGGGTTAGACTTGCGGTCCATCAAGAATTGCTCGGGTGATGATGTTTGGGATTATGAACAGTGTTTGATCCACAAAGCTACAGATTTTTTATTACTACCGGAGCGAGCCGCAAAAAAACCACTGTTGACATTCAGGTTTGTTGATGCCTCTTGCTTATTTCATCCCCTCAATATAGCTTTTTTTATATGTTTTACGGCTTATTTTTCAATTATTTTGCGAAATCATGGAAAGCGGTGAAATCCAAGCTGCCAGCGTCCAGATTTCCAAGTGGATAAGGAAAAACGAACAGCGTAAAGGCTGCCAGAAAGAGGGCCCCTCGTCCGATTGGACGAACTTGGCACTCGTCCTGCCTGCCCGCACTGCCCGCACCGCCCGCCGCAGCTTTTTCCGAAATTGACAGCGAAGGCGGAGCCGTAGCATTCTCCGAAGTTGGCAGCGAATTTTCTGGCCAATCTAGCTTTCGCTAACGCCCCGGTACAATCAACGGAAACGACCGCACCTCCTCGCCTTGCAGCTGAAGGATGTAGTACCCGGATGGCAAGTTGGGCAACAGCAGCGTCTCATGGATGGGCCCCGGAGCAGCCACCTCCCAACGGCGCAGTACCTGCCCCTGCAGCGTCAGCAGCCGCAAGTGCATATTTTCTGCATGCGGGGGGGCTTCCACCTGAAGGAGGCCATTGGTAACAATCGTTGGGTAGACCTTCCAGTCAAAAGCGCCCCATTCTTCAACATCCACCGGCATACAATCCGGGAAGTCAGGGTCATAAACCATGCTCTGGGTATAGGATCGGCTGCAGCCCGTCAGCTCATTGACCACCTCAAGGGTGTAGCTGCCAGAGGTTGCTATGCAATATTCCAAATCTTGCGCCCCTTCCAGCGGTTGCCCGTCGAGCGACCACTGCAGGCTGTAAGCCGCCGGCAGGGTATCAGGGTTCAACAGGTAAAGCAGATTGTCCTCATTCTGAAATACCGGGAACGCCGGCAGTGGATTGAAGTCCAGCAGCAGCGTATCGGAAGTGGCGCTACACCCGTCAGCATTGGTGTAAGTCACCCAGTAGATGCCGCTTTCTTCCACCGGAAGCAGGCTGCCATTCGCATTCAAAACAGGCACCGTATCCTGGTACCATTGCGTGCCGGTTTCGTAATTAGTGGTAAGCGCCACCGAGTCGCCGTCGCACAGCAACCCGCCGCCGTAGCCCTGCAGCTCAGGCTTGCCGGGCTGCTCAAAAACGGTGACTACCCCCTCCGAGCGCAGGGTATCCACAGGGTGTATGATGTTGATCTCAATGGTGGCGCCGTTGTCTTCAAGCTCCCCATTGGTCGTTTTCACAAACCCGAATGTACCGCAGGCGTCGTCCCCTCCATCCAGGCCTTGGTCATCGTCTACCACCTGTATTTGGTAGGGGCCATCCTCAATGAAGAGGCCGGGCTGGAAAGTAACGGGCAGGCTGGCATTCTGCGCCACGTCGGAGGAGAAGATCTTTTCGCCGAGCGGGTCGTACACTTCCAGCACCAGATCCGGGGCGCCACCAAAGATATCCCCGCAATCCACATCCGTTACCGTCACTTCTGTAAGCTGATAGCCAAAGGTATCGATGATCACCTGATAGCTGACGCCGTATTCACCAGGCTCGTCGTATACCTGCGGGCCGGGGTTTTCCAATGTGCTGCTCTGGCCATTCCCGAAATCCCAGTCGTACTGAAAACCCGCCGTGCCATTCGAAGGCACATTATTGGTAAAATTAGCCACCACCTCCCCGCAGCCCGAGATGTTGTCGATGGTAAAGCCATCGGAAACGGCTTGCCCCGGCAGAATCAGCAAGGGGATGGTCACGGCAGAGGTTTGCGTAGCCACCAGCACCTGGGCAGATATGATGACTTCAATTTCGTAAAACCCGGGGATGAGGGGGGTGCCGCAAAAGCGCACGCAGCCGTCGGTCTCCTCGCTCACATCAAACTCCAGCTGATTGGCTTCCCAGCTCAGGCCCGGGGGCACATTGGCCACCGAGCTGATGGTAATTTCCGAAATGGGCAGGCCGGGAGGCGTATCCGGGTCATTGGCATTAACCGGCGTAGTAGTCATCGGCAGCCGGAAGGAAAGGTCACTGCTGTAGTACTGCCCGACTTGCCCATCGGGTGCATCTGATATAAAGATGGTATCCGCAGGCAGTGCCGGCAGATTGATAGCGCAGCCCGGGCAATTGGCGGAAGCCAGCCAGGGTGTGCTCAGCAGAAAAAAAGTTAGGTAAAACAAACGCATAGGCCTTCTGATTTTATGGTCACTATGCCCTATCCCTCGCAGCGCGTAGCAGCCGCACCGGAGGAATAAAAGCATTCAATAAATTTAGGGTGTTGGAGCGGGGCTGTCAACAGCTACAGGGTGGGCAGCCACCCCGCTCCTTATCAGAAGGACTGAATCTTTGGAGATAAGCTTTTGCTGGCTATCGGTTGATAATCATTTTGGCTGTAGCCGAATAGCGGCCATCGGTAATGCCATAGAGGTACATGCCCTCTGCCAGTTGGCCGGCATCAAAATCGAGGGTATTCTCGCCCTCAACGAGCTGCACCGGCTGCAGGTGGAGGTTCCTGCCCAGCAGATCGGTGACAAAGAACTGGTAGTTGCCGCTCGTTTTGGCTTCTACGACAACCTGGGTAAAGGAGGAAAAGGGGTTAGGCCGGTTGTACAAGCCAGACACAGCCGTTAATTCCCGGCGGGTATTGCTCAGGCAGTTGGCCCCGCCTTCTTCTTTGATGGTCAGGTAATAGTGAGAATTCGCTTCCAGGTTGCCCGGAAGCACCACATCCAGGTCTACCGCGGTGCTGATTGTTGCCTCAATGGTCAGGTCGTGCTGCCCGACATCATCCATAGCCGCTGTGCCGGAAACGAGGATACAGCCGTCAGTCTCGGCCGGGAAGACACAGTCAGGCGGATTGCAGGTGTAATCCATGGAGGCAGGCAAGTTGTTGATGCCCTCCTCAGCTGGGATGCTTACTGAATTGAGCGGCACTTCAAAACCGCTGACCGTATACGTAGCGGGTATATTAAAGGTGAAGACAAACTCGTAGGGGCTGCCCACGCAAGCCGTATCAGTGATTCCGCCCTCCGGTCTCGACATCTCATTGTAGGGCAGCGGCGCCACCACTACTGAATCCGGCACATTCTCATCCGGCTGGCAATCCTGGGCGTACCCGGCGCCCGCTAGCATCATCCCCAAAAAAATCAGTACAATTCGATTCATAATCGTCAAGTTAATTAAATAATTTCAGCTGCCGAAGTTAGAAAACTTTTAGAAAAGGCGCTGTTAAATATCGAGATCTGCAATCTGGCAGCCGATCAATTTTTTAGCAACAGATGCTTGGCAATACGCCCCAATGCCTTAGTTTTGCCTCTCCGCACGCCCTTTTGATATTCAGCACCCTACACCTTGGAATTGCGTCCGCTACTCGAATAAGAGCAGTGCCTATGCCCTTACATTCTAACAACCACATGAAGCGAGCAAATGCTGCATGCCCAATTCAACTGAATATGACAAAGTACTACATGACCTTTTTTTTCTGGCCTGTTTTTTCCCTGCTGTGCGCTCAGGAGGCCCTCCTCTCCGGACGCATCACGGATGCCCAAACCGGCGAGCCCCTGATTGGCGCTACCCTTAGCCTCCAAGACCAAGGCACCGTCACCAATTACGAAGGCTTCTTCGAGCTGAAAGCAGCCCCCGGGACGTACACGCTCATGGCCACCTACGTAGGCTACCAGCCCTACGACACCACCTTCACGTTGGGGGCAGGACAAGCTCTCGAAATCGATATTGCCCTGTACGCCCGGGCTACGGTCCTGGAAACAGCGACCGTCACCAGTGGCAAATTCGAAAAACCCCTGAGCAAGGTCACCGTCTCCCTGGAAGTCTTGCAGCCGGACCTGATCGAAAATACCGGCAAGGTAACCATCGATGAAGCCCTGGAAAAACTGCCGGGGGTCACGATTATCGACGGGCAGGCCAATATCCGGGGCGGATCGGGCTACTCCCAGGGCGCCGGCAGCCGGGTGCTGCTGCTGGTGGATGACATCCCCATCCTTTCTGCCGATGCGGGTTTTCCCAACTGGGATGATGTGCCCATCGAGAATATTGCTCAGGTGGAAGTTGTCAAAGGCGCTGCCTCTGCCCTCTACGGTTCTTCCGCCCTCAACGGCATTATCAATGTGCGGACCGCCTACGCTAAATCTAAGCCCGAAACAGAAGGTGCCCTCTTCTACACCCACTTTTTCAGCCCGGCGGACGAGCGGCTCAAATGGTGGGAGACGCCCCCCCGTACAATTGGGGCCAGCGTGGCGCACCGCCGGAAAATGGGCAAACTCGACCTGGTGCTGGGCGGCTACTACCTCAATGAGGAAAGCTACAACAAAGATGTTTTCCGCCGTACCGGCCGATTCAACTTCGGCACTCGTTACCGCGCTTCCGACCGCCTGACCATAGGGCTCAACGCCAATATCAATGCCGGGGAGACAGCTTCCTTCTTCTACTGGGCCAGCGATACCGCTGCCTATGAGCCTGCTCCCAACACCCTGGGCGGGCAGGAACGGCTGCGCTACAATATCGACCCAACCGTGACTTACTACGATGGCGCCAACAACCGCCACCGCTTCCTTAGCCGCTTTTACAATATCGACAACGAGAACGACCTCAACCAAAGCAACTTCTCGGATATGTTCTACGCCGAGTACCAGTTTCAGCGCCGAATGTCAGCCGCTGATTTGGTGTTCACCGCCGGCTTGGTGGGCTCCGGCACCGATATTGAGGCAGAGCTCTACGGGGACACCACTTTTACCTCCCGCAACCTGGCCGCCTATGCCCAATTTGACAAAGAATTTTTTGGCAAGCTGAATGCCTCCCTCGGCTTCCGGTACGAACGCAATGTGCTGCGCAACCCCGGCTTTGAGTACGATGGAGGCGTAGTGGAGCCCTCCGATGAAGAAGAAGCCAAGCCCGTGGCCCGCCTGGGGCTGAATTACCAGGCCGGGAAGGCCACCTTCCTTAGAGGCAGCTGGGGGCAGGGCTACCGCTACCCTACCGTGGCCGAAAAGTACATCGTTACCGATGCCGGTGCCATCCGCATCGTCCCCAACCCTACCCTGCAGTCGGAGACGGGCTGGACGGCAGAGCTGGGCATCAAGCAAGGGTTCCGGGTCTCCAACTTTGAAGGCTTTCTGGATGTAGCGGTTTTCCGGTCCCGCTATTTTGATATGATGGAGTTCAATATTGTGGGCTTCAGCTTCCAGGCCATCAATATCGGAGATACGCAAATTGATGGGTTTGAAATTACGGCTGCCGGGCGGGGCGAAATCCTGGGCATCCCCGTCAGCCTGCTGACCGGGTATACCTTTGTGGACCCGCGCTTCGATGAATTTGATACCACCCGCCCCCCCGCCGGGCAGGAGCGTACGCAGGGGCAGATCAATGCCAACAACTCCTCTTCAGACGACAACCTCCTCAAGTACCGCTCGCAGCATTTGTTCAAACTGGACTTGCAGGCGGATTACAAACGGGCCTCCCTTGGCGTGGAAACCTTTTACAACAGCCAAATTGAAGCTATTGACGCTGCTTTCCTGTTGATCGTGAATGGCCTGCAACGGTTCCGGGACCGCAACAGCAACGGCTTTACGGTGGTCAACCTGCGGGGCAGCTACCAGCTCACCGAGTCCGTGAAGCTGTCGCTGCTGCTCAATAACCTGACCAATGAGGCCTACTCGCCCCGTCCGGGTATTCTGGAAGCGCCGCGCAATCTGACGATGCGCCTGGATTTTGATTTTTAGGCGAATTGAAAAAGGGCTGCCCCAAACGGAGCAGCCCTACAGCAAACTCTTGTCTACTTTTTATCGGCGATAAAAAGCTCGCGCAACTGATCAATCACCTGCCCGCCACCGGAGACCGAAAGGCTGTTGATCTTCTCGGCGATCTTCTCCACGTACTCCATCTCCTTGAGGCGGAGCAACATGGCATTGTCCTGCATCAGCTTGGCGGAGTTGAGGAGGCTACGGGTGGCAGCCGCTTCGTCCCGCCGGAGGATGGTATTGGCCTGAGCCTGCTTTTCAGCCACGAGGACCCGGTTCATGATCTCCCGGATTTCCCCTGGCAGGATGATATCCTTTAAGCCTCCGGACAAGACGGCTACCCCCAGGCTTTCAGCGGCTTGAACCAGTTCGTCCCGGATGCTGGTGTAGACGCTGTCCTTATCAGCCAGCAGTTCATCCAGCGTCCGGGTGCCTACATAAGACCGCAGCGCTAATTGCACCAACAGGTACAATTGGCGGGGCATATCGCTCACTTCCAGCAGTGCCCGCTCCACATCTGTGATGCGGTATTGCAATTGGAAGTTGAGCCGGATGCCCACCCGGTCTTTGGTCAGGATTTCCTGCCCGCTGACTTCCAGGTTTTTCACCCGTAAGTCGGCCATGAGCACCTTTAGGTTTTGAGCCGTCTTCCAGAAGAAATGCCGGCCAGTGAGCAGCTTTTGCTTCAGTTCGCCATCAATCAAAAGCAAGCCGGTTTCGTAGGAAGCCACTTCGTACTGATGCACATGACGCAGAACAGCAAGCCGGTTCATCAGCTCGGGGGCTATCACCTCCCGTACCACGTCTTCCCGGGTGTTGATCAACCGGAAGTCATAACTGATACTGGACTTCCAGTAAGCGTAACGGCCCGGCCCGTGCAGGTCATGGAAGTTACCATCCCGGTATTCCAGGCAGCGTTCATGGTCTTTCACCTCTACAAGATGAATTTCCCGGCGAAACGCTTCGTCTTCCAGTAATACGTCCAGGCTTACCGGAGCCGAAATGCCTTCCACCCGTTCGTACAACATTAGCTGTTGCCCCCAGCCCAACAGGTGCCAGCCTTCCAGGCGCAAGCCCAGGTAGGTGGGCCCCCTGAACAGCAGGCCCACTTGATGCCGGTTGATCCGTACTAACTTCATGGCCATTTCGTTTTTCGAGGTTACTAAAAATTCTTTCCAAAAAAGCATACAGCAACGGGCTTCCCCACCGGTTGCGGGCCAGGCATTTAGCCGGCGGCCGCCTGTACAGTTGAGCGCCGAAACAGCCAGCCGCTGCGGTTTGCTGCCCCGGGCCTCCGGGTTGGGTAGCCAAACGGTAAGGCCGCTGGCTCAACTCCGGAAAAAAAGACATCCGAATTAATGCCGAAACTCACTGGCACCGGCAATGCCAGATGCACTTTCCCAAGTGTACAGCCCCCAGCCGGCGGTATCCTGCGCCAGCCGGCAACTCAGCGGAGGGCAGCCTGCGCTGCGGATGCAGACACAGCCCACCAAAGCACCGCTGCTGTACGCACGCGCCGGGGTTGGTCAGGGAGGCCCCGTGAACTCCCACATAGATTGATTAAGATTATCAGTCCACTGCCATAAAGGCAAAAATGGTGCAGGGCGCACCGGCCCCGCCAAAGCAAAATACTGTGTTCTACCTGCTGAACTATAATACCCTGAAGGGTATCAGATGGACTCGAACCATCGACTCCAGTATCCCAACTGCTTGCGTACCCCACTACGGCACCAGACGGCATACCCTGCCTCCACAGGGGCGGGCACCAGGGCGCTGTACAGAAACGCCGCTCCGGTTCGGGTACAATAGTGGTTACTCCTTTGACCGGCGTGAATCCCTCCAGCCGGCGTAAATTTTTGTTGCGTTGTGTATAGTGATCAGACCTAATTACAGCAGCCAGCCCTGAAAAATTCCCGGATGATAGCTTTTTTTTCATTTTTTGCCCCAACAAATGTCAGCCCCCTCCAATGACGAGCGTCAACTCAAAGGCAACAACCGCTTCATATCTTGGAGGCAATTCATCACTTAAATCGACAATCATGACAGGCGGGACATTTTCATTGATGTTATTATTTGCAATCATTTTGTTTATCATCCCGATGATGATGGGCTTCTCGGGCCACAACCGACTAGGCTAATGCCTAGCCCGGCGACGGCGCCACCACCATAACGCAAGGGCCAGCAACAAAAGCAAGGGCCAGGCTGAGACCAGGCCCAAGGCAAGGTGCTTAAGCAGCCCCCAACCATCGGCAAAGGCTTCCACCACACGGTTGCCAAAGCTGCGCCGGGCAATGCCTTCCGAGCTCGTTTCATAGAGTGTCAGGTAAATCGTACTCCGGTCTACCTGCTGCTTGAGATAGCGGAACTGAGCCTCCATAGACTCCACTTCTTCTATCACCTGCCGGAGGTTGTTTTCCACCGCCAGTACGTCATCCACGTTCCGGGCTTCCGCCAAAAGTTCCCGGTAACGGGCAATGACCGCCCGCTTCGAGGCTAGGCGAGTCTCCAGGTCTACGTACCGCCGTGTGACATCCTCCGCATTAACCGAACGCGAGTCAATTTGCAGCGCCAGGCCTTCCAGAGCATTGAGCATGGAGTCCAGCTTTGATGGGGCCAGCCGGATCACCAACTGGTTTTCCAGCCGCTGGCCCTTCTGCCGCTCTTCCTCTGAGGTGATCTCTGCTTCGAATGCTTTTACTGTTTGTTTCGCTTTGGCCAATGCTTCGTCGTAATCAACTACTTCCATCCGCAGCCGGGCGGTACGGATGACTTTCTTTTGGGGTACAGCCTCCCCCGAGCCCCCACTTGCCTTTGCCTCAGTGGTTTGGTCAGGCATAGCCTGAGCTTCTTCACTGGCGTAAGAATAGCCTGATGAGCCAGAGCGTCCATCGCAAGCCATAGATACCAAAGCCAGCATGAAGAGTGGAATCAGTATTCGGATGGTCATTTTCATTGTTGTTGGGTTTGCTTTCGTTGGTATGGGATGCTATTTCGGGCGCTCCCGGTGTGCGAAGAATGGTTAAATCTTTTCCAGGGGGACAAATTAAAAAATCTAACTGCCAAATTGTCACTCGGCTGTTGAATTTATTTTATCTTTGCCGACTACTTTGAAAAAGGGATGAAGATGTACGATGACAATCCAACCTTGGCGGGTTTGACCAAGACGATAGACGAGAAAAGACAAGGCGAGGCCTACTTTCAGGAACAACCGGCTGCGGCGGATTCGGAAGGGGCCCGGCACTTTTACATTGAAAGCTACGGCTGCCAGATGAACTTTAGCGACAGCGAGATTGTCGCTTCCATCCTGGCACAGGAAGGCTACCGCTCAACCCGCAATATGGAGATTGCCGACCTTATCCTGATCAACACCTGCTCCATACGGGAAAAAGCAGAGGATACGGTGCGCAAGCGCCTGCGGGTATTTGATAAGATCAAGGAAAACCGGCCAGGCACTCTGGTGGGCGTACTTGGCTGCATGGCGGAGCGCCTGAAGACCAAGCTGCTGGATGAGGAAAAGCTGGTAGACCTCGTCATCGGGCCGGATGCCTACCGCGACCTGCCCAAGCTGATTGCTACCGCCGAAGACGGCGATAAGGGCATCAACGTCTTCCTTTCCCGGGAGGAAACCTACGCCGACATCAACCCTATGCGGCTCGACTCGAATGGGGTGACGGCTTTCATCTCCATCATGCGGGGTTGCGACAATATGTGCTCCTTCTGCGTAGTGCCCTTCACCCGGGGCCGGGAGCGCAGCCGAAACGCCTTCAGCATCGTCGCCGAAGCTACCGACCTCTATCAGCGGGGCTACCGGGAGGTGACCTTGCTGGGCCAAAATGTAGACTCCTATAAATGGGAAAACCCGGAATCGGAAGCCACCGTCACCTTTGCCAAACTGCTGGAAATGGTGGCCCTCGTGCACCCCGACCTGCGCATCCGGTTCAGCACTTCTCACCCGAAAGACATCACCGATGAAGTGCTGTACACCATGAAGCAATACGATAACATCTGCAAATACATCCACCTGCCCGTACAATCGGGCAACAGCCGCATCCTCGACCTGATGAACCGGACCTACGACCAGGAATGGTACATGAACAAGGTGCGGCGGATCTACGAAGTCATGCCGGATTGTGCAATCTCTTCAGACATCATTGCCGGGTTTTGCTCTGAAACCGAGGAGGAGCATCAGGATACCTTACGCATGATTGAGTTTGCGAACTACAGCATGTCGTACATGTTCTATTACTCCGAACGGCCAGGCACTTTGGCTGCCCGCAAGTACGAAGATGACATCCCGCTCAAGGTCAAAAAACGCCGCTTGCAGGAAATCATCCGCCTGCAGGCGCAAGTGTCCTTCGCCCACAACCAAAAAGACATTGGCAAGACCTTCAAAGTGCTGATCGAAGGAGATTCCAAACGGTCTGATCAGCAGTTTAAGGGGCGGAATTCCCAGAATAAAATGATCGTATTTGATAAGCAGACCGGATATAAGCCGGGCGATTATTGCTACGTGAAAGTCACGGGCGCCACCAGCGCTACCCTTCTAGGAGAAATGGCCGCTGCCTAATTGCCACCACCGAAAACCAATTGCCTCAATGGACGCCAACCTCCAATCCATCAAACAACGTTTTGGCATCATCGGGCGGTCGCCCTTGCTCGACCGGGCGCTGAGCACAGCCGTCCGGGTATCCAGCACTGACTTGTCGGTGTTGATTACCGGCGAAAGTGGCGTTGGCAAAGAGGTGTTTTCCAAAATCATACATGCGCTCAGCGCCCGCAAGCACAACAAATTCATCGCTATCAACTGCGGGGCCATCCCCGAGGGCACCATCAACAGCGAGCTCTTCGGGCATGAGAAAGGGGCCTTTACCGGAGCAACCAGTGAGCGCAAGGGGTACTTCGAGACCTACGACGGAGGCACCATTTTTCTGGATGAGATCGGGGAAATGCCTCTGGATACCCAGTCCTTTCTGCTGCGCGTCCTCGAATCCGGAGAATTCATTCGGGTAGGGGCTTCTAAAGTCCAGAATACAGATGTGCGCATCATCGCTGCGACCAATGTCTCGCTGCTGGAAGCTGTCAAAAACGGCAAGTTCCGGGAAGACCTCTATTACCGGCTCAATACGGTGCCGATCAGCGTGCCCCCGCTGCGGGAGCGGCGGGAAGACATTTATATGCTATTCCGGAAATTCACTACGGACTTCGCGGAGAAGTACCGCACCCACTCCATCCAACTCGACGAAAAGGCCCGCCTGATGTTGGAAAACTACAGTTGGCCGGGCAATATTCGCGAACTGAAAAATGTAGCCGAACAAGCCTCCGTCATGGCGGAAGAAAAGCTGCTGGATGCCGAACGCTTGCTGCACTACGCCCCCCAGCTTTCCCAGCGCCACCTTCCAATGATCACTGACAGCAAAACCCAAAACGGAGATGGGGTAAGCATGCAGGAGCGGGAAATCTTCTACAAGCTCATGCTGGACATGAAGAATGACCTGAATGACCTTAAAACACTTGTCTTCGAGCTGATCCGGAACAATGACCTCCGGGTGCCCGATGCCCGCGATATCCGAAGCCTGCAATCGCCCGCCCAAGAGTACCCCAACCCCGGTACCGTCGAAAAGCAGGACGTCACGGATTTCCTGCACGATTACCACGATGAGGACTACACCGCCCCCGACCTGCCCAACCAAACCGAGAACCGGCCCATCATCCTCAACCGGGAGGAAAATGAACAGCAGCACTACGCCCAAACCGAAGAGCTGGAGGAAAACCTTTCCCTGGAAGAAAACGAAAAAGAGCTGATCTATAAAGCCCTGCGCAAGCACAATGGCCGGCGCAAAGAAGCAGCGGCTGACCTGGGTATTTCCGAGCGCACCCTCTACCGTAAGATTAAGCAGTATGAGCTCTGAACCCAGTAGCGTTAACAAAAAGCAAACGGTTGCTGCTTCTGGGCAAGAATGAATATCTTTGCGCCAAAACATGCGCCAATTCCTTGCTTTATCCGCCCTGGCCGCTTCCCTCCTCTTCTCCGGCTGTTATTCCTTTAAAGGCATCAGCATTGATTACAATCAAGTAAAGACTTACTTCGTCGAGCAGTTCGACATCAGCGCTGTCAATGCAGAGCCAACCATAGCCATCCGGATGACGGAAGACCTGAAGGAAAAAATCCGGACCGAATCCCGCCTCACACTGGAAGAAATTGACCCGGACATCACCTTTGAAGGCACCGTGACCCGGTATACCGTAACCGCCGAAGCCCCGGAGCCGGGAGAGGTCACCAGCATCAACCGCTTAACCATCGAGTTGGCGGTACAGTACATCAATAATGTGAACGAAGAAAAAAGCTGGGAGCGCCGCCGCCCCTTTTCCTTTTTCTTTGACTTCGACAGTTCGCAGACGCTGGCGGATGTAGAACAGGACGCCATCACCACCATCAGCGAACAATTGATGGAGGATATCTTCAATGCGGCATTTACCGATTGGTAAAAGCCCCAAACACTATACCCCTACCCCACCGTAGAGCGCCTCCCGCTGTTCGTGTATGGCATCCGCCTGCAGGTAGTCGTCAAAGTTCATCAGGCTATCGATGATACCATTGGGGGTCAGCTCAATAATACGGTTGGCTACTGTTTCGGTGAGCTTGTGGTCGTGGGAAGTAAAGATCATATTTCCTTTAAAATCGACCATTGCATTGTTGAGTGCGGTGATGGACTCCAGGTCCAGGTGGTTGGTTGGCTCGTCCATCAGGATAAAATTCGGATGGGTGAGCATAATTTTGGATAGCATGCAACGGACTTTCTCCCCGCCGGAAAGCACAGAGGCCTGCTTAAGCACCTCCTCACCCGAAAAGAGCATACGCCCCAGGAAGCCCCGCAGGAATTGCTCGTCGGGGTCTTCTGAATATTGCCGAAGCCAATTGATGAGGTCAAGGTCACCCTTTCCGGTGAAGTATTCGTCATTTTCATTGGGCAGGTAGCCAAGGCTGATCGTTTGCCCGAAGTCAAGGGCTCCACTATCCGGTTGGATCTTGCCCGCCAGGATATTAAAGAAAGCAGTCAGTGCAGTGGCTTCCCGGCCCAGCAGCGCGATTTTCTCTCCCTTGTTCATGGTAAAGCTGACATTGGAAAACAAGGGCGTGCCATCCGTGCCCCGCAGGCTCAGGTTGTCGACCTTCAGGATTTGGTCACCGGGTTCCCGCTCCATCTTGAAGTTGATGTAGGGGTATTTACGGCTGGAAGGCTGAATGTCTTCAAGGTTGAGCTTTTCGAGGGCTTTCTTTCGGGCTGTGGCCTGTCTGGATTTGGAAGCATTGGCGCTGAAGCGCTGAATGAACTCCATCATTTCCTTACGCTTTTGTTCTACCTTCTTGTTTTTGTTAGCCATCTGCTGCGCCATCAGTTGGCTGGACTCGTACCAGAAGGTATAGTTGCCCGTGAAGATTTTGATGCGTTTGAAGTCAATATCAACGATATGCGTGCAAACCATATCCAGGAAGTAGCGGTCGTGCGATACCACGATGACCATATTCCGGAAATCGGCCAGGAAATTAGCCAGCCAGGTTACGGTCTCTGCATCCAAATCGTTGGTAGGCTCATCCAGCAAAAGGATATCCGGATTGCTGAAGAGCGATTGTGCCAGCAGGACCTTGACTTTTTCGCCCCCGCTGAGGTCTTTCATTTGCCGGTAGTGCAGCGATTCGTGGATGCCCAGGTTGCTAAGCAGTTCAGCAGCATCGCTCTCGGCATTCCAGCCGCCCATCTCACCATACTGGTTTTCCAGCTCGGCGGCCAGCAGGCCCTCTTCTTCCGTAGCATCCGGGTCCATGTAGATGGCGTTCTTGCGCACCATGATATCGTAAAGCTCCCGGTGGCCCATAATCACGGTATCGAGTACTTGCTCTTCTTCGAATTCAAAGTGATTTTGCTTGAGCACCGCCATGCGGTTGCCAGGTTCCATTAATACACTGCCGCGGTTGGCCGCCAGCTCGCCGGACAGGATTTTGAGAAAAGTCGACTTGCCGGCACCATTCGCGCCAATCACGCCGTAACAATTGCCACGGGTGAATTTGAGGTTGACTTCATCAAAAAGGACGCGCTTGCCGTATTGCAAGCCTAGGTTATTTACGCTCAGCATGAATATTATACTTGGGGCACGGAGCCGTGCCGTGAAAGAAAGGCGCAAAGGTAAGGGTATTTTTCAGTTAAAGCCCCTTTCGGCCGCTTCTTTTAATGAAAGAGGCTGGTTTTTTACCTTGGCCCGGGCCATTGCGCTGCCAATACCGGCACCATTATGAATCAGGAAGTTAGGAAGCGGAAGGCCAATCATTGGATGGAATAGTATTGTTAGCTTTTCGGCTGCAGGGCCGCCCGGCCCGTTTCGTAAGTTCAACTTAAGATGTCGGAAAAGATACCAACCCACTGTGGCAATGTTCTAAAAAGCACCCCATCCATTGAAGGCGCTCGAACATCTCCCCCATTCCCGCTTTCCTTTAGAAAACACCACTTTGACGCTAAGCACTGCCATTTTTGCCTTCCTGGGGCTCGCTGCCCTTATTGCTGCTGCCGGGACCGTTCTTACCCGTGCCGGTGACCGTATCGCTGACCTGACTGGCTTGGGGGAAGCCCTTATCGGCGGGGTTTTGCTGGGCGGCATCTCCTCCCTGTCGGGGGTCATGACTTCAGTGACTGCAGCCTGGGACGGGCATGCCCACCTGTCCTTCAGTAATGCCGTAGGGGGCATAGCCGCCCAAACGGTCTTTCTGGCAATAGCTGACCTCACCTACCGGCGCGCCAACCTGGAACACGCCTCCGCTTCCTTATCCAATCTCATGCAGGGCATCCTGCTCATGTTGATGCTGACCTTCGTGCTGCTGACCCTGGCCGGGCCAGATGTCACCCTGTGGCATATTCACCCTTCCTCCATTCTGCTGTTGCTGCTCTACCTGTTTGGCACCCGGATGGTAGCCAAAGCCCAGGAATCGCCAATGTGGAAACCGATCCATACCAAAGAGACGGTGGAGGACGAGCCGGAAGCTGACCTGCACAAGGTTAACCGCCCGTGGCTGTATGCCCGATTTCTGCTCTCCGCGGCGGTGGTAGGCACTGCCGGGTATTTCGTCGCCAAAGCGGCCGTCGTCATCGCCCAGCAAAGCGGGCTGACGCAGTCCTTTGTAGGGGCCTTGTTCACCTCTGTAGCCACCTCCCTGCCCGAGCTAGTCATTTCGATAACAGCAGTACGTCAGGGCGCCCTTACCCTGGCAGTAGCCAACATTATCGGCGGCAACAGCTTCGATGTGCTGTTTCTATCCTTCGCCGACATCGCCTATACCGAAGGCTCCCTTTACCATCAGGTCGGTGACTCAGAAGCTTTTGTACTGGCGTTGGGCGTACTGCTCGCCGGCACGCTCATCATGGGCATGCTGTACCGGGAGCGGGAAGGTATTGCCCAGGCCGGCTGGGAAAGCATTACGGCCATTGGGCTCTTTACCGTCGGATATATACTGCTTTATTTTATGTAATTTAGGGTCAAAACAAGCGCTATGCAACACCTGGCCCGCTTATGCTTCCTCCTGCTGCTTCCCTTTTTTCTGGGCGCCCAGCCACCCGCTTTTCAGCACCAGGCACCCAGCCTTCAAATTGGGCTGGGAGGGTTGAGCTTCGGAAAAGGCACACTGGACGCAGAGGCCATTGCATCAGTAATCGCCGACAAGCAGGCTGAAATCCGGGTGCGGCTTATCAAAAATATGTTCCTGGGCCGGATGGAAGACGCCGGAGCGCTGAATTACATCTACCTCGACAATATTATCAATACGGTACTGGAGGAGCAAAATGCGGACACCCGTACCCGCAACATCTACGAAAACACCGTAAACCTTGTTTTCGTCTATGCACTTTCCGATTACTACTTCGCCCGCTGCGAACCCGAACTGGTTGCCCTGGCCGAAGCCTACGGCGGGCAGAAAACCAGCGAACGCATGGCCGGGCAGACCTTTGCCCGTTTTCAGCTGGCGGTGCCCACCGAAAAGCCCAATCAGGGGCTGCTCGTGGCCAAATCTTCGGCCATCACCTTTAGCACCGATAGCCTGACGACGGCCTTTAAAGCGCTGCTGCTTGATATCAGCAGCGAGGCGGTACGCAACGACCCCACTCTTCAGGAGCTGGGCTTGCTACGCACCATGTACCGCAACTCCGGCAGCGAAGCTTTGAACACTTACCTCAACCTGGAAAACCCGGAGCGCCGGGCGCTGGCGGATGCTGTCTATCAGCAGCTACAGCAGCGCCTGGCAGATCTCGTAGATTACATCGGGCTGATCAATTACCTCTACCGGACTACCAGTTTTAAGGTGGAAGGGGCGAGCATGGGCCTGGACCTGGGCAGCAGCGAAGGATTGCGCAACACTGCCAATATCCGCCTGCAGCTCGATAGCGTGCGCCAGTATGTGCGGCAGGCAATTGGGGAGGAAGGCCGGGCAGAACTATCCGAATCAGAACTGCAGGTGTTGCTCGCTTTCCTGGGGCAACTACAGCAGCTTGACCTCGACAACCTCAGTACAGCGGCGCTTTCTGACCTCATCTTTGAACTGTATAATGATGTACTGCCAGTCCTGGAGCGCCTCGCCAAAAACTCCCAGTACTTCATCGACACCTACTTCGAGCTCAACAGTTTGCTGCAAGCTATGGTAACCGCCGCCTTCGAAGGGCAACTGCCGTTTAACTACGAGGAGTTGCGGGCCCACCTGCTATTCCGGCTGGTCGCCAAGCTCTACGAGTTCGATCAGGCGGCAACCTACGACGACTACCTGAATGCCCTCAGCGGGCTGAGCGATATCTTCCCCGATCAGGACACCAAAGCCGCACTTAACAAGATCATCAGCCTGCTGAGAAGCTACACCGAGATTATCGAAGGCTTGCAGGAAAACGAAGCCCTTGATTTCGATGTCGAAAGCTTTCTGGTTTCTCTACAGAACATTAACTACGACCGCTGGCGGCCCTTTTCTTTCTCCTTTAATGTAGGGGTAAATAACGCGCATTTCCCCGGCAATATCGAGTTAGAAGACGGAGAAGAACTAAGCAACTATACCTTTGCCGGTGAAAAAATCGGCATCAAAATGAATCTGCTTGACTGGGCTTATGTGAATAGCTTTGGCCGGCAGGAGACTTTCCGGTACTGGGGCAAGCAATACCTGCGGCTCGAGCCGGCCCGCGACCCCACCGTCAGCAACCTTCACTTGCTGGTTTATGGTACGGGCTTGCTTTACAACCTGGCCAATACCGGCACTACGGCTGACTTCAACCGGCCAATGGTGGGCGGGGGGCTTGGCCTGACCTTTTTCAACCGCCTTGACCTGAATGCAACTGCTGGGGTGCCCATCAATACCGCCCCCGGCCAGCCTGCTCCGTTGTTCCTGAACGTGGGTTTTGACATCCGCTTCGACGAATACCTGCAAGCCCTGTCCGACCGGCGGCGGCAGCGGCGTTACGAGCGGCGAATTGAGGAACTGAGGCGATGACGCCATGGCTTTCTTTTGCTTGCCAAATTCTTAGTCATTCAACTGGCACGTCCAAATCGTAATGGCTCGCTCCCCCCGGTTGATAACGACCGGCAGGTCATCCTGGGTAACAGCGCTGACTAATACGCCGGTATTGTCGAAACCTTTGTAGAGGTGCAGCTCCAGCCGGTCGTCCCAGCTTGAATAATAGGTTAGGTACTTTTCGGTTTCCTCCTGCACGCGCTCGAACGTAAACCAGTTGTCGGCATCGAACTGGTAAAACCAAAAGGAAAGGGCGTAGGCGCCGTAGTGAGAGTCGGGAAAATGCTCATCGTAGCACCGCCTGAGCAGCGCTCCAGCCAGCTCCGCCGCTTTGCTGTTGCTGTACTTTTCGTGGGAAATCTGCTCCACCTGCGTGGCTACAAAATCAGCCAAAGCCGATTTGGAGCCGATCACCTTCTGGAAAGCCGCCTCATTTTCAAAAATGGTCGTAAAGTACTCCAGCTCCCAGTTATTGAGAATGACACCGTCGTACATGGCAGCTCTAAACACCTTGGCTGCCGGTTGTTTGCGCTTAAGCATAGCATCAGTTGGTTTTAGCTTGGAGACGAGGGTCTGCGCAAGCCCGTTTCAAGCAAAAGATAGGAGGTATAGCGGAGATATAGGAGCGATCGCCGTAAAGTTTACATAAAATTAATGTGCCCAAAAAAATTTGTATTATTAAAGCCGCCCATCCGTCGCAATGGATCGGTTAACCATAATGCCAAACCCATGCCCAAAGTCCCCAAATTCGAAGAAGCTCAGACGCACTACACTTCGGCGCAACGGTCCCGGACCATGCAGCGCATCCGATCTACGGATACCAAAGCCGAGGTGAAGCTGCGCCGGGCGCTTTGGCACCGGGGCTACCGCTACCGCAAGAATGTCAAAAGCCTGCCCGGCACCCCCGACATTGCCATCAAGAAGTACAAGGTCGCCGTGTTTGTCGACGGTGAATTCTGGCACGGCTACAACTGGGCGGAAAAGCGGCAGGCCATCAAACGCAACCGGGCTTACTGGATCCCTAAAATTGAACGCAATATGGAGCGGGACCGGCAGCATACCCAAGCCCTTCACGAAGCCGGGTGGATTGTCTTGCGCTTTTGGGAACAGCGTATCAAGAAAGAATTCCCGCTTTGCCTCAACCTAATTATTGAGGCCATTGAGGCCCGCCGCTAATTATGCCAATATGGTACGAATATTACAATTCTACCCGGAGGCCTGCGCCGCCTTACCGGCAACTTTTCTTAAATTTGGCAATTATGCTAGGTGTTAACCCACAATATAATTTCATAGCCAGCGGTACATTCACCGCAAAAGCCGACCGAAACAATGGATTTAGTATGGAAACCATGGCTCCTAGCACTGGGGCTGCTATTAAGCTGGTCCGGGCTGTCTGCCCAGGATTGGTCAAAGATCACACTGGAACTGCAAGACCAATTGGAAGTGCCCCCGGCTGCCCCGCCCTACTATAAAGCCTACGTCCTGCTAGCAGACCGGGTGGATATCCGGGCTCTGGAAGCCGAATTCCGGGCACAACAAACGCCCGTGGATGAGCGGGCGCGGCAGGTTGCCCGCACCCTTCAGGAAAAAGCCGCCGCCACTCAACCCGCTGTAACGGAGCTGCTGGAGCGCACGCCCGGCGTCGAAGCCGCCTCTCTGGATGCCCGATGGATTTCCAATATGATCTTTTTCAAAGGGACCCGGGCCGCCATTCTGCAGCTCACCCAGCATCCCGGGATTGCAAGCATTGGTTACAATGCCCCTGTGGAATGGGAAGAAGCGGAACAAGCCCCCGTGCCGCCCCCCCCTTCGCCCAACGGGATAGAGCCCGGGCTGGCTGCTATCGACGCCCCCGGCATGTGGGCTATGGGCTATACCGGATACGGCACCCGTGCCCTCATTGTCGATACAGGTACTGACCCCGGCCACCCAGCGCTTACCCACCAAAACTTATACAATTTGCAACCGGGATCCACTACCTGGGCAGGCACCGACTACCTCGACTGCGACGGCCATGGCACTCATGTGGCCGGCACAGTGCTGGGGCTGGACCATACCACCCGGGATACGATAGGGGTTGCCTTTGAAGCCAAGTGGATGAGCGGCATCGCGCTGGGCGGCTACTGTAACCCAGGGACCGATATATCGGGCATCTACGGCATGTATCAGTTTGCGCTAAATCCGGATGGCGACCTGGCCACAACCGACGACATCCCCGACGTCATCAATAATTCCTGGCGCGCCGGCTCGTACGATTGCGATGCCAGTGGTGTTATTGAAACCTACGATGCACTCTACGCAGCGGGCATTGCTGTCGTTTTTGCTGCGGGCAATGATGGGCCCGCTCCTTCTTCCATTACGCCGCCCAAGTTCAACAACTGGGATCTGGTCCGCCTCTTTGCCGTGGGCAACCTCAATGCCAATGGCCAGGACTTAAACATCTCGCCTGGTTCGAGCCGGGGCCCTTCCATCTGCGGCGGTTCCGGGTCGCTTCTGATCAAGCCGGAGGTTTCGGCACCGGGCTCCAGCATTCGTTCGGCCTATTTAGATGGCGAATACGCCTTCCTGTCGGGCACCTCCATGGCAGCGCCCCATGCTTCCGGGGCTATACTGCTGCTTAAGGAAGCGTTCCCTTTCCTGACCGGAGAAGACCTGATGCTTGCGCTTTACCATTCCGCCACCGACCTCGGGGCCCCTGGGGAAGACAATAATTACGGTATGGGCATCATCAACGTGCCCGCTGCCTTCGACTACCTGGTAGATCAGGGGCATACGCCGGTGCCGCCCCGCTCTTATGAGGGCAACGCCCGCCTTATCCGCCTGGAAACCGCCGACTTCAATTGCAACAGCCAGGCTTTGCTGACGGCTATTGTCGAGTTTGCCGGCCCCGGCCCGCTTAATACGCTGGACATCGAGTACAAAATCGGCCCCGCAGCCCCCGAATCCTACACCTGGACCGGAGAAGCGATGCCCGGGGAGTTGGTCTATATCGAGTTGCCAGCTATAACGTTGCCCGAAGGCGCCTACGAAGTGGAAGCTACTATTACAGCTGCCAATGGCACGGCCGATGACCGCCCCGAAGACAATACGATGAAGACCGACCTCCGCGTACTGGACCAGGTGCCCATTTCGGCGGAAGGGCCGGACCTGCCGGTTTGCAGCGGGGGAGCAGGTTTGTTTCAAGCCTTTGCAGGCGAGGGTGCTATCGTGCGGTGGTTCAACGCTCCCGAAGGCGGAGCATGGCTGGGCACCGGCTCGGAGATCGCCATTGACCTGGATCAGGTTGGCGATGCAGTATACGCCCAAGCCGTCAAAAACACCACTGTAGGCAGGCCTGATACCACAGGCTCCGCTGTAGTGCTGTCCAATCAGCAGGCGGGGCTCCGCTTTGACGCTTTCCACGGATTCCAAATCGAGTCCGTAGAGATTTATGCCGAAGAGACCGGCGGGCGCCTTATTCAGCTGGTCCGGCCCGACGGATCCGTAGTATCCCGGATTGTTCCCATCCGGGAACCTGGCAAGCACCGGGTCGACATTGGCCTAAGCATCGAACCCGGCGAAGGCTATCTGCTCCGCCTGGAAGCCGGCAAGCCGCTGGCCAGAAATACGGGTGATTTCCAGGGTTACCCCCTCCCGGTGCCGGGGATTATGGAGATTACCGGTTCATCTTCCAGCCCTTTCTCCTACCCTTACTTTTACAATTGGGTAATTACCTACGAAGACCGCTGCGGGCGGGTGCGGGTTCCCGTTGCGGAAACTAATGCCCCCGCTGCCGATGAATTGGACTTTACGGCGAGTGCCGATACAGTAGACCTCGCATCGGGCGCAACGATCGCCTTCGATGCACCGGTATCCCCCTACACAGGTTGGGCCTGGCACTTTGGAGATGGCAGCACAGGCGCTGGACCGAGTGTTGCCCACACCTTTACTGAGCCTGGTAATTACCTCGTACTCTTGACCGCCCGGTCCGGAAATACCTGCAGCCAGACGGTAAGCAGGACGATTACCGTTACCGGCTCCGGCACGCCATCCGAAACCACAGCCCCCGGAACACCGGACGCAGCCCTTTCCGTGTTTCCCAACCCTACCGAAGACCAACTTTTCGTTAGTTTAGAAGGCCTGCCGCTGCAAATGGCTGAACTCACAGTTGTAGACCTTACCGGGCGCCCGGTAGCGCAGCTTCAGCTCGAAGCCGGAGGAGCAGCCCCGGCCGCCATTTCTACCCGGCAATGGCCCAACGGAAGCTATTTGGTCATCGTAAAAACCCAGCAGGGGCAATTCGTACAGCGTATTGTCAAAGCCAAATGATTTTCCTATTTTAGACGCAAAATAACACTGCTCCTATGCACCACCGGTTCCTAATCCTCATCCTTTTCACTTTCCTGTCCGCAGGCATCACCGGCCAGGATTGGGACCTTAGCAAGGTTGCGCCCGGCCTGCAGATGGTACTGGAAGAAGAACCGGAAGCTTACCATACGGTGCAGGTATTGCTTACGGATAAAGTAGACCCCAGGGTCCTGGAAGCCCGCTTTCGGAGTCAGAAGTTGCCCATGAAGGCAAGAGGGCAGCGGATGGTTACGGCATTGCAGGACCGCGCAGCCGAAGTACAGCCCGCCGTCATCGATCAATTGCGGGAGCTGCCAGGCGTGCGCCTGGAGGATTTGCAGCGCTTCTGGATCACCAATATGATCGCCCTGGAAGCCAACCTGCAGGGAGCAGCAGCCATAAGCCAACTGGCATCCGTCAGTTGGATGGATGTCAATTGGGAAATGGTCTTTCCGGATGCCTGCGATATGGCACCTGCGCCTCCCGCCCCCAACAGCCGGGAGCCAGGGCTGGAAGCCATCGGCGCCCCGTTTATGTGGAACCTGGGGTATACTGGCTACGGGAGAAAAGTATTGGTGGTTGACACCGGCCACGACTTGGACCACCCCGCCATACAACATAACTTCGCCGGCCAGCAGCTTCCCATCGAGCAAGCTTGGGCCAATGGCGAAAAGCCCTACTTCTGCGGCGACCACGGCACGCACGTGGGTGGCACCATCACGGGTATCGACCGGGCTAACCGGGATACGATAGGCGTAGCCTTCGGCGCGCTTTGGCAGGGCAGCTCTACCAGCGACTGCCAATCTTCAGGGGGCAGCGCACTGGACGCCCTGCAGATTTTTGAATGGGCGATGGACCCGGATGGCAACCCTGCTACCATCGAAGACCGCCCCGATGTGATTAACAATTCCTGGAGCCGGAACTACCCCATTCAAGAGGATTGTGGCGACCCCATCCACCGCCTGGTGACCGATGCGATCTACGCAGCGGGTATCGCGGTCGTGTTTTCAGCAAGCAACGAAGGGCCGGAAGCCGCTACAATAGGAGACCCGCCAATGGAAAACTGGGACACCGTGCGCATGTTTTCCGTTGGGGCCCTGAATGGCAATAGCCCCAGCCTGCAAGTGGCTGATTTCTCCAGCCGTGGCCCTACCGTTTGCGGAGGGCAGGGCAGCTTACAGATTAAGCCGGAGGTTGCAGCCCCTGGGGTTGCCGTCCGCTCAGCCATCGCCGGAGGCGAATACGGGCAGCTAGGCGGGACTTCCATGGCGGCTCCGCACGTCAGTGGGGCTTTGCTCCTGCTGAAAGAAGCCTTCCCGGAGCTGGCCGGAGAAGAACTGATGCTGGCGCTGTACTACTCTTGTACCGATCTGGGCGCTCCCGGCGAGGATAATGACTACGGTATGGGCATCATCAGCTTGCCTGCGGCTTACGACTACCTCTTGCAAAAAGGCCACACGCCCGCCGCCCCAGTACAAGCTAATAATGACCTGTCTCTGCTGACGATCGAGCATTCGGCCTATTTCTGCGGCAATACCCTGTCTACCCGCTTCCTCATCGAGCACAATGGCACCGATACGATTTCCAGTTTCCTCCTCGCCTATTCCGTCGGGCCCGTGAGCGGAGAACTTCCCTGGGAAGGGACACTGCTGCCTGGGGAACGGGTTTGGCTGGACTTTCCGGAACTGGAACTGCCATCCGGCCGCTACGAGCTGGACGCTGAACTCGTCATGGCTAATGGGCAAACCGATGCGCGCCACCTTGATAACCGCCAGAAACGGGCGATTCGCGTTTTGGATAACGAAAAAATTCCGGTCTCTATAGAAGGGGAAGCGCCTACCTGCCAGGGTGGCACAGCTACTCTACGGGCAGATTACGAGGGGCAAGCCATCTACGAATGGTTTGACCAATCCCAGGGCGGCAACCTGCTGCAGGCCGGCCCTGTACTTCAATTGGACAACCTCACCGAACCTCAAGAGGTCTATCTCGACACCCGGATTGTGGGCACGGTGCCTACGCCGGAATTGCTGGCTAACGGCAATCCGCAAAGCAATGCTCAGGAAGGTATCATCTTTGATGTGCACGCCCCCTTTGTGCTCTCAGCGGTTACGATACACGCCACTGAACCGGGCGGCCGTATGATCCGCCTTACCGGCCCCGGTGAGACCAACAAGAGCCAAATCGTCATGATTGAAGAGCCAGGCACCCACCGGGTGAACCTGGATTTCATCATCGAAGCCCCGGGGGAAGGGTATGCCCTTTCACTTTACGCCGGGCGGCCGCTCAAGTATTCGCCCCAGAGCAGTAGCTATTTCCCGGCCGAAATTGAAGAAGTCCTGGAAATCAAAGGGGCTACCGACAGCACCGATCAATTCTACTACTTCTACGACTGGGAGGTTATCTACGACTACTTCTGCGAGCGGACCCTGGTGGAAGTACCCGTAAGTACGATCACCTCAGCGGGTGCTATCCAAATCCTGCCCTCAGCCCAGGAACTTGACCTTGCTAACAGCGATGGGACAATTGGATTCGAGATCAACCCCAGCGCCCAGGAAATAATCGGCTGGCACTGGAACTTCGGAGACGGAGTAGTCAGCAACCTGCCTACTCCCAGCCATACCTTTGACAAGGTCGGAAGCTACCCGGTTTCAGTCGTCGTTGAAACAGCGGAAGGCTGTACCGAATCCGCCAGCGTTTGGATCAACGTAACGGATAGTACGCCTCCGGCTAACACGGAAGAGTCGGATACGCAAACCCAGCTCAAAGTGTTCCCCAACCCGGTCGAAGACCAGCTGCTGCTGCAGTTCGATTTGCCAAACAGTCAGGAAGCCCGTATCCGCCTGCTCGATGTGTACGGCCGGGCCCATATTACGCAAACCGCCCGCCTTAGCCGCGGGGTACCGCATGTCCTGCCTATGGCCAATCTGCCCGCCGGGGCCTATCTTGTGGTTATTGAGCTGGAGAACGGCCGGCTAGTCCGGCGCGTGATCAAAACCTGATAAAACTGCACAATAATTACCAAAGCCTCGCTGTTTGAATCGCCTATGCATGCATTACAATGGGTTTTTCGCCCCTCCTCACTGCTCCGCTCCCTCGCCTTACTCGCAGGGCTATTGCTGCCTACCCTGGAAACAGCAGCCCAGCCGCAGGTCTGGCTGAACACCGCCGACAGCCTCTACGAAGCCAGTCATTACACCGCTTCCATAGCCCGGCTGGACTCCTTTATTGCCACCTATCCCTACCGCCGGTACGATCTTGGCGAAGCTTACTGGAAACGCAGCCTGAACCACCTGGCGCTTGGCCAGATGCGCCAGGCCGAAACCGACAACCAGAAGTCTGCTGATCTCAGAAAAGCTATTTCACCGGAGGACCTAGGTAAAAACGAATGGCTGTGGGCAAAAATCCGATTGGCAGAAAACAAGCCCCTGGAAGCCTTGCAAAGAACCCGCCGGGCGGATGCCTTCCCCTACCTGGACGCACCCACTATGCCTGCCTCCATAGCGATGACCCGTGCCCGTGCACTGTTGGCAATGGGCGACCTTGAAAGCGCCCTGGCCGCTACCTCAGCTGCCCGGGAGATCGTGGAAATCATAGAAGGGCCGGAAGCCCCTCTACTGGGCGCAATTTTCCAGTTGGAAGGCCAGGTACTGATGCGGCAGGGAACGTGGGCTGCCGCTGCCGAAGCCTTCGAAGCGGCTCTGGCACTTTCTGACCAGCCGGAAGTGCGCCTGGCGCTTGGTACAGCCCAAATGCAACAGGGAGCCCTTGATGAGGCGGTGCGCAACTTAAAAAAGGTTCAGGAAAAGGGTATGCCCGAAGCAGCGCTGTCAGCCAGCCTGAAACTGGCGGAGCTGGAACTCCGCGCCCGGGATTTTTCTGGTGCACTGGCTATGCTGGAAACAGCAAGCCAGTTTAGCTTGCCGGTTATGCAGGCCAAAGGCGGCGAACGTAGCCCTGCCTCTCCAGCGGGGCTGGCCCAGCCGGAGGCCAGCCTTGAGCGCCTCCGCGCCCGGGCCTGGCTGCTGCAACCCGCCAATGAAGGCCGGCTTAAAGCCTGGACAGCTGCGCAGCGTGGTGCTGCTGCCCTTCGCAAAGCTGTGGAGGAAGCCTTTGGCCGACCCGATGCTATGCAGGCACTTCAACCTGAATGGGCGATCTTCGACCACGGGCTAGAAGCTTTTTATGCTTTGCAGGAAGACCCGGCTTACGAGAAAGACATTACCGCCAAGGCCTTTGAGTGGGTTCAGCAGGCTGAGCGCACGCGCTTTGAGGCCCGCTGGCAAGGGCAACGCTCCCTTCCGGCACCCCTAACCCTGGATACGCTGCAAGCGCAACTGCCGCCCTCCACCACCCGGTTGATTTTTTACGAAGGGGAATCTACCCTGTTCGGCCTGGCGCTGACTGCGGAGAACGCCCGTTTTATCAAACTGGAAAAAGGCGCCTTGCTCAATAGCGGGCACAACCTGTTGCTTGCTTTGCGCCAAAAGGACAGCCGGAGTTTTATCGTACACAGCCGTGCCACCTATCAGGCATTAATCAAGCCATTCGAGCCCTTGCTGAAAAAGCAGCGCCGACTGGAAATTTACTTACCGGATGGCTTGGTTTTCTTGCCCGTCGAAGCGTTGTTGATTAAGCAACCCCGGCTGCGGCGGCGGGTCCGCTTCCACCGCTACGACTACCTCGCCACCGCGCACAACCTGGTTTTCCTGCCACAGCCTGCCGCTCTTCCTGCTACCTCAGGCCCCAAAGCCTATACCCACTGGGCAGGCATATCGCCCGACTTCAGCAGCGGGTCGGCAGCTACCCGGTTAGCCGCCGAAGCCGCCCTGGAAGCCAAGATGTATCAATACGGCATCAGCACGCCGGAAGGGCAGATTACGCCATTGCCCAACCCGCCTTCTTCGGTGCTGAAAGCGGCTGAGGCCTTGCCCGATGCGATCAGGAAAAAGCTGTTTTCCACGCCTATGCCGGCTACAGCCTGGGATACCTTATTACAAATTGGGCCGGAAAGTGCGCTTATGCTTTATTTGAACCTGCCGTTTTTCTACAACGAGCGGCTGCCTTTCCAATCCGGCTGGGTTTGCGGAGGCGAATCGGGCCGCCCCTGGATTTTACTTGCAGAAACCAACCAAAGGCTTGCCGAAAGCGGCTTGTTTATCCTGCCAACGGTCCCCCCGAAATACCTCCCCTTAGCCCGGCAGGCTACCGGAGGCCCGGTTTACTTCCCGCCATCTGCCCCGGAGAACCTGCGCAATTGGTATCAGGCGGTTGGCCAATACCCCTTGGAAGCAGGGACGCGCAAGGCGGTCAAAAGCTTGCTAAAGGACAAAGCAACGGCTGCACCCTGGTACTGGGCAGGCGCCAAACTCTATCCGTAGCATAAAGGCTTACAGGAAGGCAGCTTGCCCTTTTGAGTGAGCCTCGCTAATTCGTATTTGACCTTAAGAAAAGCGGCTTTACAGCCAATTGAGATGATCTAGTGCCAGGTAGCCTGCGTCGACGTTGGCGAAAGTCGTATCAGCGGGGTTGCCTAGCAACTTGCGGAAGGAAGAGAGCGGCAAGCGAAACACTTCAATGAACTCATTATCGTCTAACGTCTGCTGGGCTACTTTATGGCAGCCGGTCGCTACCATGCACAGGTGGCGTTCGGTCGAATACGCCGAGCGGATTTCTTTCAGCAGCCGAAGCTCGCCTGCCTCATACCCGGTCTCTTCGAGCAGTTCCCGCCGGGCCGCTTCTTCCGGCGATTCAGTGGGGTCAACAAAACCCTGAGGGAAGCTGGTCAGGGTGTATTCGGGGCCGGGCCGAAACTGCCGGACCAATACCGCCTCGCGCTCCGGCGTGAACGCAGCGACCGACACATAGGTGCTGTTCCCTATGACATCAAAATCCACATGGCGCCCATCCGGCAGCTCAAAAGTGCGGCGTATCATATTCCGCCAGCCCCGAAAGGTGAAGTGTTCCTGTATTTTTTTCCAGTCCTCCATAGATAGGGTTAATGAAATGTGCGTTCCGGGCAAATCCGGATTTCAGGCAGCAGCAGAGGAGCGCTATTGCAGTGCCGTTGCCTTCCTTAGCTACACCTATGCAATGATCAGCAAGCCGCGCCCCGGGCCTACTCGTTGTCGAGCAGCCATTCGATATCCGCTAACAACTGATCTACTTTTTCTGGTTTGGTCCCATCCGCAAACGAACGGATGCGCCCTTGCTTATCAATCAATAATATCCACCCACTGTGGTCGAACCCACCGGGCGCGTCCGGGTCTTCCTTGGCAATGCTCATGTAGTCATCGGCAATGCCGTAGATTTCGTCTTTGTCTCCGGTAACAAACTGCCATTGCCCGTTATCGACCCCCAGGTTATTGGCGTAGCTTTTGAGGCGCTCAACCGTATCCCGTTTGGGGTCGATGGTATGGGAAAGCAGCATCAGCTCATCATTGCCCTGGTAGCGGTCAAATATCCGCAGCATTTGTTTTTTCACCTTGGGGCATATGGTTGGGCAGGAGATGAAGAAAAAATCCGCCACATAGGCTTTACCCTCAAAGGTGGCATTAGTTACCAAGTTGCTATCCTGATTGATAAAAGTGAATTCAGGGATAGTATGGTAGACCGTATCCTGCCCATTCACTTCGTGCTGCCCCAGGTAGGGCAAGGGTTGCGGTTGATCATCCTGAGCACAACCCCCAATGAGCAGGCTCACTGCTAAAATAGTCCAATAACGCATTATTACTGTTTATTCTTCTGTTGCCGTTTTATCCTCTTCCAGCTCTGCGAGCAGTGCCTTTCCTTCTTCCAGGCTGCGCAGCATCTCCGCTTTGACATTGCTGATTGCCTGCGTCTCCTTGTTGAAGTACTCCATGATGGCTTCGTGTGACTTTTCGGCCCGCAGTTGTTCGAGTTTTTGCAAGTCGCCCATCCAGGCCATCATGCCTTCACTTGCGTTCTCCAGGTTTTTTATTGCCAAATTGATTTGCTCCAATTGGCTTTTTTGGTTGATCGTTTCAGCGAACGCCTTAAGTTCCCGCCCGACCCGGTTGATTTCCGCCATTTTCGGCATCACCTCATCGTGTATAGCCATCATCTTTTCCCAGGCTTGCTCTTCTTCCATTTGGGCAGACGTAGCCGTATCTTCAGCCGTTTCGTTGTTTTCAGCCGTATGGCCACCACCGGAGCAGGCCGTTATCGACAGGCTGAACATCCACAAAGCAAAAATTATCAAATTGCGCATAGAGCTTGATTTTTATAGGAAACAAAAAAAACTGCCGAGCGTTGGCAGAATGTGGCGAATATAGGCGGAATTTCTTAGCTCGTAAGTGATCTTTGCAATAACAATTGAAAAACCTGACCATGAAAGAAACCTACATCATTGATGCGGTTCGCACGCCCATCGGCAAATTCAGAGGTGCACTCTCCCCCATCCGCACGGACGACCTGGCGGCCCACGTCATCCGCGAGCTCATTGCCCGCTTCCCGAATGTCCCAAAGTCCGGCTACGCCGATGTCATCCTGGGTTGTGCTAATCAGGCCGGTGAAGACAACCGCAACGTCGCCCGTATGGCGCTGCTGCTGGCGGGCCTCCCCCCAACTGTCCCGGGAGAGACGGTCAACCGGCTGTGTTCCAGTGGCATGTCGGCAGCCATACACGCCCACCGGGCTATTCAGACTGGCGACGGCGACCTCTTTCTGGCAGGCGGAGTAGAACATATGACCCGCGGCCCCTGGGTCATCTCCAAGACCTCTCAGCCCTACGGGCGGGACGCGCAAATGCACGACTCCAGCTTCGGCTGGCGGTTTGTCAATCCCAAAATGGAGGCCGCCTACGGCACCGATGGGATGGGGCAGACTGCTGAAAATTTGGTGGAGAAATACGGCATAAACCGGGAGGACCAGGACCAATTTGCAGCCTGGTCGCAGCAAAAAGCAGCCGCTGCACAGGCGAGCGGCCGGCTGGCCAAAGAAATCGTACCGGTCGAGATCCCCCGGCGCAAGGAAGCGCCCCTGCTGGTAGACCAGGATGAATTCATACGCCCCGGCACCACCCCGGAAGTGCTTTCCAAGCTGCGCACCGCCTTCAAGCCAGCTAATCAGGGCGGCACCGTAACGGCGGGTAATGCCAGCGGGCTGAATGACGGCGCAGCAGCTATGCTGTTGGCTTCTGAAGCCATCGCGCAAAAGTACAGCCTCAAGCCCCTTGCCCGCATCGTCAGCTCGGCAGTGGTAGGCGTAGCGCCCCGGATTATGGGCATTGGGCCGGTTGAAGCCTCTAACCGCGCCCTGGCAAAAGCCGGTTTGAAAATGGCAGATATGGATATCATTGAGCTCAACGAGGCTTTTGCCGCTCAGGCACTCGCCTGCATACGGCAGTGGGGGCTCGACGATCAGGACCCTAGAATCAACCCCAACGGCGGGGCCATTGCCATTGGCCATCCGCTGGGCATGACGGGCACGCGGATTCTGCATACCGCTGCCCTCGAACTGCAGGAAAAGCAGCGCCGGTACGCCCTCGTGACGATGTGCGTGGGGGTAGGGCAAGGATACGCTACAGTGCTGGAACGCGTCTAGCAAAAGCCTG
>CAZNSK010000039.1:23514-42811 GCA_964575505.1 uncultured Phaeodactylibacter sp. | reverse complement strand
GGCGTTAGCCAGGCAGGCGCAGTTAGCGTGCAAAAGAACGAGTCTAAATCGGTATGTTATTGTTGCGCGACCCCTAAACTTATCAGCGCACATTTCCGTTTATTGTGTAGCGCAATAACAAATTAAGCGATTTTAACATATCGCTTGAATCTTAATGAATTTTGGTGTATTTTTAACCGACTGTGAAATTATATTAGAAATCCCAAGATATGAAGCACGCTTTACCCTTTTTACTACTGCTATTTGTAACCATCGGCCTCTCTGCACAAACGAGTTTCAGGAATAGCTTCTCTCTGCCAGCGACTGCTTCAAGTGTGCATCCTGTGGATTTAAAAGTATATCCCAACCCAGCTATCGACTTCATCAGCCTTACGGAAGCGAAGGGGGTTTCAAAGGTCATCGTATTCAATTTGGTTGGGCGGGCCATGAAAAATTTTAATGTATCGTACGCCAGCGACCAATTCTACGTCGGGGATTTGCCGAAAGGTATGTACCTCGTTCAAATCAAAGACAACAGTGATAAAGTGCTGACCACACAGCGGCTCCACAAGCAGTAATCTTTTATGGCTCCACTTCAGCCTATCCCTTTACATAAGGCCTGGCGTGCCTCTGATAGCCCTGTTCTCCCTTTGCACCTCAACGCCCCTACCCGCACAATGGCGGTCTGAGTATCCGGCTGGCCACTTCTTCCAGAAAATTAACGCAAGCGAAGCAATCAGGAGCCGGTCCTGGTCGGTATTGTAAAGCAGCGCCATCGATCTGATTTCCGGAATGGGGGCGTAAGCCGTATTATTGACCTGCCCTTACTGATTGCTATTAGCCTGGCGGAGCTTGCGATACTTGTGAGTGGTGCTATTCTTAGCATTGAGCATACATAGAGGCAAAGTACCGCTACTTCTCGTAATACTCCGAATAAAAAGCGGGCAGGTGGCGCAGGGCTGCTAATTCCCGGTATGCCATTCTCGCCTCCTTTGCCGGGTAGCCAAAGTAAACTTTCCCGCCCTCCAGGCTCTTGGAAACGCCCGATTTGGCAAGGATGACCGCCTTTCGGCCAATGACCAGGTTTTGGGCAATGCCCACCTGACCGTAGAGCACGACTTCATCTTCTATTTTGGTGTTGCCTCCAATGCCTACCTGAGCAGCAAACAGGCAGTGCCTGCCCACCACTACATCATGCCCGATGTGGACCTGGCAATCGAGCTTGGTGCCCTGCCCGATGACGGTGTCGCCGGAAACCCCCTTGTTGATTGTGCAGCCGGCCCCAATACTTACCTGATCCTCGATGAGTACCCGCCCGCCGGAGCGCCAGGGCTGGTACCCCGCTTCGGTTTTTTTGAAGTAAAACGCATCCGACCCAATGACTGATCCCGGCTGAATGGCTACCCCTTCCCCAATAATGCTGTACTCGCAAATGGTCACATTAGACTGTACGAAAGTATGGGCACCAATTTTGACATGGTGCCCAATTGCTACATTGGGCTCAATAACGGCGGTGGGGTGAATCTCCGCCGTGTCGCTAATCGCGGATTGCAGCGGCTGTACGGGCCGCTCGACCATGACAAGCTGATTGTAAGCCTCAAAGGGGTCTTCGCAGAGCAACAAGGCTTTGCCCTCCGGGCAGGTTGCCCGCTCATTCAGCAAGATGACCGAAGCGGCAGATTGAAGGGCTTTGCTGAAGTACTTCCGCACATCCACAAAAGTGACATCCCCCGGCTGTACCTGATGGATCTCATTGATGCCGGTCGCCTTCAGGGTTTCGTCGCCGAGCAAATCTGCATTCAGCCGCTCGGCTAATTCAGTCACGGGAATGGGCGTGGAGAACTTCATGGCAAATCATTAATTTTGCCAAAAGTAAAGATTTCCAACCGATGATGACCGGCGTAGTGCAGTTTTTTCTGGAAGACAAAGGGTACGGCTATATCCGGGTGCCGGAAACTCGGGAGGAGTTCTTTGTGCAGCGCCGGGAACTGCGCCACCCCATTAAAAGAGGCATGCGGGTACAATTTCTGCTCCGTAGGAACAAGCAAGGCTTCTACGCAGCGGAAGTCAGCAAAGCAGGCAGGACTTAAGCCCTCAATTAGTGCAGCTTCCTTCCAGTCCCTCAATCCACGTCCGCACTAGGGCAATGCCTTCCTCATGTGCCACCGCCCGTCCGATTTCCGGCATCATCACTCCGGGGTCATCAGCTTCCATGCGGTAAACGAGTATCGAGCGGTCCGGGTCACCGGGCTGAATACCAAACTTCCGCCCGCCCGAGCCTTTCCCGGCTGCTACCGGCGACTTGCAAAGCCCAAGCTGGGTGCGCGCATCCGCAAAATCAGTGCCCAGATACAGGCCGGTGGTGTGTGCCGGCCCTGCCGGGTGGTGGCAATGCCCGCAGTTGACTTCCAGGTAGGCGAGGGCGCGGGCCTCTATTGTGCCAGATTGGGGGTCGTCCCAATCGGGCAGAGCGGAGAACTGTTGGGCCCAGTCGCCGGGGGCCAGCTTCCCGTCGGCCTGCCATCGTTGGATTTGGCCTGAGGTTTGGCCGTCGGGGTAAGCGTAGTCAACATTTAGGTTGCGCACCTTGGGGCCGATTGGCCGCAGCTCTTTCTGCTGATTGTGGCAGCTCTTGCACTGGTTTTTATTGGGCACAGCATACGCTACGGTGCGGGCCCGGCCGGCTTCGTCGGTCCAGGAAATGGGTTTAAATTCACCGACCAGGTTCAGCTCAGCTTCTGTATCGTCTTCATTCCAGATGTAAGTATAGGCATCCCACTGGCCGCCCCGCTTCATAAGCAGGCGGGTTTCGACCAGGTCCCAGTCTTGGTGGGGCTGACGGAAGTCGGCAGGATAGTAAAAAGTTTTGATGAGTACCGTATTATCCGGAAATTCCAGTTGCCCATCGGCGGCTACAGTAGCTTGTACGCTATCCGGCATCCAAACGAAACGCGCTTTATGGGCGTAATCGGTGAATAAAGGGGTGACAGGCGCATAGGGAAGCACGCCGGTGTTGGCTTGTATGCCCTGGGCGCCGATCGACTGGAAGAAGGCGTATTCCGATAGTTTGGGGTAGGGGGCAGCCTCCGGGTCAAAATTGACGGAGCCGGGCGGCAGGGGCTGCGAACTATGGCAATACCACAGCAGGGATGGCAGGGCTAAAAGTAAGAGGTAGTGCTTTTTCTTCATGCTTCGGTAACGACTTGGGTTAGGCGCATTGGGCTCGCCCGAATGCCAGCAAAAGATAGCAAATTTTCGGCAGACGATTGGTTTCCGGGCCTTCTCCATTTAGCCCCCAGCGTTAAAAAGCTATAAGGCTTCGCATCGGTAGGGCGATAGGTCTCTGGAGACCTGTTCGAAATCGTTGGCAGCGTCTACATTAGCAAAGCGGAGGCCCTCTGCTTCCTGCTCAATGCAGAGCTGCATAGGGTTCTGCCCCGTCCGCGCATCATCCAGGATGCCATCGTAAATGATGTCCTGAGGCTGGCCCGGGAACAGGTAGTTGACCATTTTGCCAAAATCCTTACTCAGGTCAGGTACGGCGCGCTTACGCTCGTAGGTGTTGCCGTGGATATGGACATCGTAGGAGAAGGGGTTGTACTGCTCGTCCTCCCAGGGGTTTTCGGTGATGTGGTAGCTGGCAATAGCTGTGCCAATCGTCTTGTGGTCCACAATCCGGTTGTTAAAGACCTCTACTTCCTTGGCGGCAAGCAAGATAATGCCGGTCCCCGGCGGCACGATGCCTACGATGTTGCCTTCCGGTGCAAAATTGGCGTGGTTGTTGGCAATGATGTCATTATCGTAGACCTTGCAGTCCCGGCCATTCCCGGCGGGCAGCTCCGGCAGGTCGAATACCAGAATGCCTCCGGTGTTTTGCTCAGAGCGGTTATTGTAGACCCGGGCGTGGGTGCAATTTTCAATTTCGATGCCAGCTACATTCTCATGCGCGTAGCAATTGCGGACTACAACGTTGGTGCATTGCCCCACGTAAATGCCGGCATCCGAGGCATAGCTGGCCTCACAACCTTCGATAAGGACATCGCGGCTTGAGACCGGGTAAAGGCCGTAGCCGCCATTGGATTCATCCGCCCCGCCCCGCCAGGAGGTTTTTACATTGCGGATGGTAATCCCGTTGCAGTCCTGCAGCTTGATGGCATCCCCCTTGGTATCCAGCACAGCGAAGTCCTCCAGCGTGACGGAGTCAGCCGTGATGCGGAGCCCCTCTGCTCCGGCTTTCTGGTATTGGAAGGACAGTACCGTTGCGTCTGCCCCGGCACCCCGGATAGTAATATTGGATACGCCATCGAGGGAAAGCGGCCGGTCAAATTCAAAGGTGCCGGCCGGGATTTCAACAATGCTGCCCGGCTCAGCGGTGATCAGCTGCTCCTGTAGTGTTTGGTACAAATCGGTGGCGATATCGCCGGGTGCGGCCTCCTGCGGAGCCGGGCTACAGGAGGCCAGCCACAGCAGGGCAGCGGAGCAAAGGAAAAGGTAAAGCTTCATGGCAAGAAATATTTGGTTAGGGACTTAAGGGGGCTTAGAATTTCATCATTTCTGAAAACGGCTTGACGGTGTAGCCTTCCGGCCTTTCGAAGTAGGACGCCTCTACCGGGGTATTATCCAGGTTGATTGCTTCCATGACCAGCGCCCCCTTAATTTCTGGGGTTCCAATTTCAACCCGCAGGGGGAGCCCTTCAATGCTAAATCCGCCCATAAAACCGGCCGTCGGCACACTGCCTTGGTTGGGAATGGATAATTGAGGTGCTTTAAAAGCATCGGTCGCCCAAATTACCTGTTCCACTTTTCCTCCTTCCCCGGCGTCCATCGCAAGGACATACTTCTGGCAGGTATAACCCAAAATTTCCATGGTTTCACCGGCTACTTGCTCAGCAGCGTCCTGGTTTTCAAACTGCTCTTTGCCTTCCTCCATATCCTCTTCCGACATTTCGAAGATCGTTTTTTCCGCATCCTTCACGACATAGGACTGGCCGTTGTTGACGATGATACGCCCCATCATACTGGCTACCATGCCGCCCTCCATTTCGGTCGCCATTTGGTTGTCGCCGTAGCGGGTGATCATCTTTTCAGGCATAAAAGAAGCCATCATTTCCGCTTCTTCTCCATCGCCCTCGGCTTCAAGTTGGTAACTGTACTCAATGGTGCCTTTGAAGGCTTCCTGTGCCTGAATTAGCCCCCATGTGCTTGAAGTGAGCAGCAGTGCAAACAAAATACGCATGTGTTAATTTTTGATTCAGCCTAAAGATACAAGAAATGTAGGGGTTTAGGGGTTGCATTTTTCAATAAACGTGTGTATTTTGTTATAAAATGCTTGCCATACCTTTCGCGCTTCGCAATCATAAGATTGTCAGCATTGATGAAGTCAGCCGGGGCTTATCCTGCGGTTGTACCTGCCTGTCCTGCGGTGCTCCGATGGTAGCCAAAAAGGGGCAACAGCATGCCCATCACTTTGCCCACTACAAGGGCGCGGATTGCGCCCACGGGCTCGAAACCGGTCTCCACCTACGCATCAAGGCTTTTTTCAGGGAGCGGCAGAGCATCGTTGTGCCGCCCGTGTACCTGCACCGGCAGCCGGCAGCCTACTTCCCGGCTTTTTTGTTTAAGTATAACCGGGTGGAGGAGGAAACTTACCTGGGGCAGCTTTATCCTGACCTCCTTTTGCGCAATGGGCAAAGAGCACTGCTGCTTGAAATTGCTGTTACCCATGAGGCACCGCCCAAAAAGTACCGCAAACTCCGGAAACTGGGCCTGCCGGCTTTGGAAATAGATGCCCTGGCCCTTTACGAATCAACCCTGCAGCGCGGCGGCCCACCGGATAGGCGCGCCTTTGAATACCAACTTCAGCAAGGGACAGGCTATAAAAAATGGCTTTTCAACCCGGCGAGGCAACGGGCGGAGTTCCGCTTGCGCAAAATGGCTATCGCCCGGCCAGTCAAACACCGTTTATACAAGGGCTATCATCAATACTTGACTACCGGCTGCCCGTTGGGCAAGCGGCGATGGCGGTCCGGCTACCGGGAAGGCCAGGCTTTCGCCAATGTTATTCAGGACTGTATGCACTGCTCACGCTGTGCTTACCTGGAGTACGAAACAGAATACGCAGGCTACCAGGAGGTCCCCTTGACCCCTGCCAAAGTGCACTGCTGGGGCCACTTGCCGGAACGCCCGCAGCCAAAGCCCTGGCATACGCCGGTGTAGCACTACCTGGGGCATGGCGGAGTGGAATGGCGCAGGTGGCCCTTCTGGAAACCTTCGGAGTGCCCGCCGGCTTGTCATATACGAAAGACATTGGTGCATTGGGCAAGCAAAAGGCCCAGCTCCGGATCCGGAGCTGGGCCTTTCAACGAAAGACAGCTTGTGAGTTAATGTAGGTTAAATGGCTTGCAGCAACTCAGCGGCACGTTCAGAACCGTAGTTAGCGGCCTCCTCCCAGGCTTGTTGGAAACCCGACTCGCCCAGCTGTTGAAGAGCCATGCCCCGGTAGAGCAGCAGTTCAGACTGAGGCACCTCCAGCCCGGTGTCGATAGACAAGGCGGTGTCGAAGGCCTGCAGCGCATCTGCGAATTTCTTTTGCTCGAACAAGGCGATACCATAATTGCGGAAAGCCCGCTTGCGCCATTTGAAGTTGGGGTCATCCTCGGTAAACTTTCGCTTGGTCACAAACTTCAGTTCGAATTCTGCTTTATCCCACTGCCCAAGCTTGAGGTGGCATTCTCCTTTGATGCGGCGTGCCTGCCAGAACATAGGCTGAAGGGGGATAGACCCCTTGATGGCGTGAACCAGGTCGGCCGCAGCGGCCGTGTAATCCTCGCGGACAATATAAACCAAAGCGCGGCCCATGTAGGGCTCGGCGGCGTTGGGGTTGATGTCGATGCTCTTGGAATAATCATAGATAGCGTCGTCGTAATTGCGAAGCTGCTGATTCACAAAACCACGGCGCTCATAGGCCTTGGCATGACGCTCGTACTTCTCGATGGCCCGGCTGAGGGCTTTCATGGCCTCTTTTTCGCGCCCTTCCTCCTGAACGAGCTCCCGGCCCTTCAGGAAAGCCTGCACGGCTACCTTGTCGCTGTTGGGCTCAATGAAATGGTGCTTAATCACTTTTCCATCCTCAACCATCCACGCGCTAAAGCTGCCCGCGATGGCATAATCGGCTACGAACTTCAGGATGTTGATCGTATTGTTCCACTCCTTGGAAGTAGCCGCTGGCGCAATCAAACGGGGGACATGCATAGATTGAGATTCCGGATCGAATATTTCCTCTGCATTGAGCAGGATCGCATTGCGGTAATAATTTTCGGAACGGTGCTCGAACATGTCTACCATCTGCTGATAGCTGCGCTCGGTACCGAACTCAAAGTGGCCGGAGAAAATGGTTTTGTAAGTCATGATTGCTGCCTTTTATATCCTGTTGTAGTTCTCTAGATTCGTTCCTGCCGGGTTAGCGGCTGCCTTTCGCAACCCGAAATTGCTCAGCCGTTGCCCCGCGCCCGAAAATGGTGCGGCCGGATTGAGATGTGATTTGCGAAACAATGGCCTAAGCCGTATATAATTAAGTGTGCATTGCACGAAATGCCCGGCCGGGGCGGAGCATATTCGCAATAGGGTCACCACCTGCCCTAGTCCATAACGTCAGCGAAGTGCCGTTGGTGAATTCGGGACAGCTTTAAGCAAGTTGGGGTGAACTGTAGAAGTATTTTTAGCGGAGCTAGACATCCTGCCAAAGATGCTGTACAGTCTATCAGTTTTCTCAAATATCCTCGGATGGAGGAAAGAATGGCTTTTCAGCCTGATTTTAGGATGGATGGGAATTTCGACAACACCATCCGATAGTCAAAGATGAGGTTTTTTTTACGGAAAGGCAAGCGCAGATTTCAAAAAGTCGGCGGCTGGCAAAGGGAGTTTTGCACATTGCTCCTGCCCTATGCTTCAGTTAGTTGTGCAAAACAAATTCAATGGCTTTAGGGCTAAGCAATTATTTGCACCGGCAGGGCTACCGCCAAATCAAATTTTTTTCCACACGCCCGCGGCCCAACCCCACCCAAAAGTGTGGAAAAAATGTGGAAAAAGTGCGCTTTCTTCACATTTTCTGAAAGCATGTTGTTAGCAATGATTTACCCGTACTGTATGCATACGTTTTTAGGCTCGGTAAAGAAGCGCAGGGCCTCCTGCCCGCCTTCCCGGCCCACGCCCGACTGCTTCGTGCCGCCGAAGGGAGTGCGCAAGTCCCTCACCATCCAGCAATTGATCCATACGATCCCTGCTTGCAGTTGCTCGGCCATGCGGTGGGCCCGGCTGATTTCCCGAGTCCACAGCGTAGCGGAAAGGCCGTAGGGCGTACCGTTGGCCAGCGCCAGCGCCTCTTCCTCGGTATCGAAGGGGGCAACCGTCACGACAGGGCCGAAGATTTCTTCCTGATTGGTGCGGCAATCGAGGGGCAGCCCTTCAATGACCGCCGGGCGGAGGTAAAAACCCCCGGCATGGTCGCCATCGAACTGCACGGGCCGGCCGCCGCACAGGATTTTGCCGCCTTCTACTTCGGCCAGGCTCAGGTAAGACTGCACTTTTTCAAAATGGGCTTTGGAAACCAGCGCGCCGAGGTCGGAATCTTTGGACAGCGGCGGCCCGACTTTGAGGAATTGCGCCCGCTTGGCCAGCTCGTCCCGGAAGCGTTCGTAAATGGGGCGCTCCACGTAGATGCGGGAGCCGCACAGGCAGATTTGGCCATTGTTGGAAAAGGACGAGCGCAGGGTCTGCACCATCATCTCGTCAAAATCGCAATCGGCAAAAATGATATTGGGGTTTTTGCCGCCTAGTTCCAAAGACAGCTTTTTGAACATGGGCGCTGCCGTTTTGGCAATGTGGCGCCCGGTTTCGGTACCTCCGGTGAAGGAAATGGCTTTGGTATCGGGGTGGGCGACGATTGCTGCCCCGGCCCTGTGGCCCAGCCCGTGCACGATATTGAGCACGCCGGCGGGCAACCCCGCCTCTATGCAGGCTTTGGAGAGCAGGTAGGCCGTCATGGGGGTGAGCTCCGAAGGTTTGGCGACTACCGTATTGCCGGAGGCCAGCGCGGGCGCAATTTTCCAGGTGAAGAGGTAAAGCGGCAGGTTCCAGGGCGAGATGCAGCCCACTACCCCCAGGGGTTGCCGAAGGGTGTAATTGATGGCATTGCCGGTCATGTGGTGGCTCTCTGACCCGAACTGCAGAGCGGCGGTGGCGAAAAAGCGGAAGTTGGACTGAGCACGGGGGATGTCTACCGTTTTAGCCATCGTCAGTGGCTTGCCGCTGTCTACAGATTCTGCCTGCGCGTAGGCATCGAGGTTCTGCTCAATAATGTCGGCAATCCGCATCAGGAGGCGGAAGCGGGTGCGGGGCTCGGCATTGGCCCACTCCGGGAAAGCCCGCCGGGCGGCTTCAACAGCCGCCTCTACATCTTCCGCACCGGAATCAGGCAGCTGCGTGTACACCTGTCCGGTAGAGGGGTTGATATTGTCCAGGTATTGGCCCGACTGAGCCGGTATGAGGGCACCATTGATGTAGTTCTTGATGTACTTCTCGGCAGACATGCGGTTGGTTTTAGTTTCGTTTAAACGAAAATAAGGAATCTTTCCCGTTTTGCGGGCGGCGGCAATATGAATGGGCATTTCTCAGCTGCTTTTAAGGAATTGAAGCTGAAGGTTTTGTATCTTTATTCGTTCTTTGGCACAAGAAAGCGATAGCACATATGTTAGACAACCGGCCAGTTTCCGAATGGCTGCCCATCACCCGGGCAGAGGTAGAAGCAAGAGGGTGGGACGAATTGGACGTGGTCCTTATTTCCGGTGACGCTTACGTCGACCACCCGGCTTTCGGCACCGCCGTGATTGGCCGTATCCTGGAAAGCGAAGGGCTGCGCGTGGCGATTGTGCCTCAGCCCAATTGGGCAGGACGACCTGCGCGATTTTAAGAAAATGGGCGCCCCCCGCTTGTTCTTTGGCGTAACCTCCGGCTGTATGGACAGCATGGTGAACCACTATACGGCAGCCCGCCGCAAACGCTCCACAGATGCTTACACGCCGGGGGGCAAGGCCGGCTTCCGCCCGGATTATGCTGCCAGTGTGTACACCAAAATCCTCAAACAGCTTTATCCGGAAGTGCCAGTGCTTATCGGCGGCATCGAAGCCTCCCTGCGCCGGGTGACCCACTACGATTACTGGGCAGACAAGCTCTTTCCCAATATCCTGGAGATGAGCGGTGCCGACATGTTGGTTTATGGCATGGGGGAAACGCCCCTGCGCGAAATCGTCCGCCTGCTGCAAAAGGGAGTGCCCTTCCACGCTATCGATACGGTACTGCAGACGGCCATACAGCGCCATCCGGATGGAGTGCCCAAGAACAAAAACTGGGAAGACCTTTGGCTCAACTCCCATGAGCATTGCCTGCGCGACAAAATTGCTTTTGCTGCCAACTTCAAGCACGTCGAGCAGCAATCCAACAAAGTGCAGGCCAAGCGGATCCTGCAGGAGGTGAACGGGCAGACCCTGGTCATCAACCCGCCCTATCCACCTATGGCGGAAGAGGAAATCGATGCTTCCTTCGACCTTCCCTACACCCGCTTGCCGCATCCCAAATACAAAAAACGGGGACCCGCCCGCCTACGAGATGATCCGCTTTTCGGTAAATATGCACCGCGGCTGCTTTGGAGGCTGCAGCTTCTGCACCATCTCGGCGCATCAGGGCAAGTTTATTGCCAGCCGTTCTGAGGCTTCTATCCTCAAAGAAGTCGAAGCGGTGACCCCAATGCCGGATTTTAAGGGCTACATCAGCGACTTGGGCGGGCCCTCTGCGAATATGTACAAGATGAAGGGCAAAGTCCAGGAAATCTGCGACCGTTGCGTAGCGCCCTCCTGCATCCACCCGGTGGTGTGCTCCAATCTGGATACCAGCCATGAGGCAATGACGGAGCTGTACCGAAAGGTGGATGCCCACCCGGAGGTCAAAAAAGCCTTCGTCGGTAGTGGCATCCGCTACGACTTGCTGGTGGACAGCTACAACAAAAACCACGATGGCAGCCTGGATGAGTACATGGAGCAGGTGGTAACCTGCCACATTAGCGGCCGCCTCAAAGTCGCCCCGGAGCATACTTCCGACGATACCCTGCGCATCATGCGGAAGCCCGCTTTTAAGCACTTCCACGAATTCAAGAAGAAGTACGATGCTATCAATAAAAAGCATGGGCTAAACCAGCCGCTCATCCCTTACTTTATTTCCAGCCACCCGGGCTCGAAGGAAGAGAGCATGGCCAATTTGGCTGCCGAGACCAAAGAGATGGGGTTCAAGCTGGAACAAGTGCAGGACTTCACGCCCACCCCAATGACTGTAGCCACGGTGATCTACTACGCCGGCGTCCATCCCTACACCCTGAAGCCCGTGTACACGGCCAAGACGAAGAAAGAAAAACGGCAGCAGCACATGTTCTTTTTCTGGCATAAGCGGGAAAACCATAAACGCATACGGGAAAAGCTGATCAGCATCGGCCGGGAAGACCTCATTGAGAAGCTGATCGACGATCAAAAGAAGCACCGCAAACGGGAGTACGTCAAAAAGCGGGGGCAAGTCCGCAAAGGCAAACGGAAAAAGCGCTACAGCCGCCAGTAGGCCGCGTACTAAAGGGCTTCCATTTCGATAATAATATCGGAGCCGAGGTAAACGGAGTCTGCCAGGCTGTACCAATGCCGCATCCGGGGCAGTTGCATGCCTTTGTGCTGCACAAGCCCGTCGAGCTCCAGGTATTCCGCTGCGCCCGCGCCCGCCGACCGGTACCCCCGCAACTGATAGGTTTGCCGGTCGAAGTAGAAAAGCCATTCTTCGCTAATTACCGGGTTGTTGAGCCGTGCCCGCAGGCTGTAGCAGGCATAGGGGCCAAAGGCAACGGCATTGACTTCCTCATCCAGAGAAACGTCGGGCGAAAATAACGTCATAGGCAGCCCGGTCAGCAACTGATAGAAGCCGCGGTAGCTTCGTGTGCGTTCGCAGCCCAGCCGAAACTGTTGCACTACCGCGGTATCCGCAGGGTCAACCAAAATGCCGTCCACATAGCTGTAGCAGCTATCGCCGCTTAGCCCCCTTCTCACCACCACCCCTTCGTAAACCCGAATAACTTCGAAAGACTCGTTGGGCAGGTCCATAACGATGGTGCTTTGCCGCTCCGCAAACTGCGTGCGCGGTTCTTCGATAACCATCCTGAACTGGCTCCCGGCCCATTGCTCTTGCGGGTCGTGAAATTGAAGGCTGCGGCGCAGGATTTCAGCAGGGGCCGGCACCGGCGATTGATCGGGTTCGGTCGGGGCATTGCAGCCCGCAATCAGGATCAGGGACAGGAGCAATCGATAGGAGGGCATTGGGCGATTATCTTTTTTGGCTGACCAGCACGAAAGCCGGCGGGACGTTAAGCGGGACAAAATTGGTATCTACATTGCCGAAAATAGTACTATAGAGCGGTTTCATGACCAGCGAGTAGTGCACCTGTATGTAAAGCCCGCTCTTCTTGAGGTACTGATGGGCTTTGCTGACGATGAGCCGGCCTAGCTCTTTGGGGAGGGCTACAAACGGAATGGCTGAGATGACAAAGTCGATTTCCTGAGCCCCCGCTTGTTCCAGGTATTTGCCGATGTGCTCGGCCGAGTCTTCAATAACGATGAGGCGCTCGTCCTGAATGGCGCGCATTTGATCACAAAACCTGGAGTTGACTTCGAAAGCGAGCAGTTTGGCGTCGGGCCGCATGTGGCGCAGGATATGCTTGGTGATGACCCCGTCGCCGGCGCCCAATTCCACAATGACCTTAGCCTGGTCAAAATCGATATGTTTGATCATGCCTTTGCAAAGGTGCTTGGAGCTTCGGGTGAGCGTGCCTACGGTTTGGAGGTTCCGGAGCCCCTCTCTCAAAAATTCTATTGTTCCCATTTATAGGTTGTTAAAGTCGCGATGAGCCGAGCCAGTCGTTGCCCCTCATTCGGCAACCGTTGCAGAAGCGTGCAGCGCTTCGGGATGCAGCCGCCCAGCACTAATGTAAAGCGCTATATGCGCCCACATGTTTGATGGTATCTAAAACGCTAAAGTACGAGGATTTTCGCAGACTCAATAACCGGGCGAAAACCGGGGCCTACCTAATCGCTGCTGCATCCCTAGGCGAAATGCCTCGCAGCACTGCTCCAATGCCGTGTTGTCCTGCCTGCCTGCCCGGCCCCATTCAACGTAAAAACAGAGGGCCGAAAATCAGCCTCAAAGCCCTGCCCTTTCTGGCCGGGAACGCTGGCGCGCGCCCTTTCTGCCGCAAGCAACAATTCCTTAACGGCCTTTAAGAAGACTTTAACCGGCGCAGCGCACTTATTGCGTTTTTCAAGTGTTTATAAATATGGATAAACAGCTGGGCTCCAACGGAGTAAAGGCTGAAAAATCTGAATCTATATTCAAACGGAGAGAAGCTATGAAAATAAAAAGATTAATAACCTTGCTTGCGGTTGTGCTGTGCGTGCAAGCCGTGCAAGCGCAGTACTTCGGGCGCAACAAAGCCAAATATGAAACCTTCGATTTCGAAGTGATTGAGACGCCCAATTTTGAGATCTACCACTACCTGGAGAACCCCGAGCGGATGCGCGAACTGGCCGAGCAGGCCGAACAGTGGTACCGGACCCACCAATACGTGCTTAAGGATACCATTATCAACCGCAACCCGCTGATTTTTTACAGCGACCACGCCAACTTTCAGCAGACCAATGCCATTTCTGGCAACGTAGGCGTTGGCACCGGTGGTGTGACGGAGGCGTTTAAAAACCGGGTGGTTATGCCCTTCGCGATGAGCCATCAGCAAACGCACCACGTGCTGGGGCACGAACTCGTCCACGCTTTTCAGTACAACATGATTTTGAACGGCGATTCCACCAACCTTCAGAGCCTGAGCAACCTGCCGCTTTGGATGGTAGAAGGTATGGCAGAGTACATGTCTATCGGCAGTGTGGATGCACATACCGCCATGTGGATGCGCGATGCCGTGCTCAATAAGGATGTCCCTTCTTTGGATGACCTCAATAACCCCAAATATTTCCCCTATCGCTATGGGCAGGTATTCTGGGCCTTCCTGACCGGGCTGCAGGGCGACGAGGTTATTGAGCCCTTCTTCAAGGCGGTGGCCAAATATGGGTTTGATGAAGGCAGTAAGCGTGTGCTCGGTATGAGCAAAGACAATTTATCAGACCTTTGGGTACAGGGCGTCAAGCGGCACTTCGGCGCTGCTTTTGATACCACAGCCGTTACGGACCGGATTGTAGGGCGTGAACTCATCGGCAAGGAAAACGGCGGCCGCATCAATATCGCTCCCGAAATAAGCCCCAACGGGCGGTATGTGATTTTCCTGTCGGAAAAAGACCTGTTTTCCATTGATTTGTTCCTGGCCGATGCCCGTACGGGAGAGATTATCCGCGAGGTCGCCAGCAGTACCCGGGCCGGGCATATCGATGACTTCAACTACATCGAATCTTCCGGTACCTGGTCGCCCAACAGCCGGGAGTTTGCCTTCGTTGCTTTCAGCAAGGGCCGTAATATCCTGGTGATCAAAAATGTGGAAAATGGCAAAACTGTCCGGGAAATCCGGCCGGAAGGCGTGGAAGCATTCAGTAACCCGGATTGGTCGCCCGATGGCAAACACATCGTAGTGACCGGCTTGGTGGAAGGCGAAACCGACCTGTACATGATCGACGCGCGTACCGGCGCGGTGGAGCAACTTACCGATGACGCCTATTCCGAAATGCACCCCAAATGGTCAGCAGACGGCGGCATCATCGTCTATTCTTCCGACCGGCTGGCGCGGGAGCGGGGCCGTACCAATGGCAAATGGGCCTTCAACCTGGCCACCTACGACATGGTGAGCCGGCGCTCGGAGGACATTGAGGTCTTCCCCGGCGCAGACAACCTGAACCCCGTATTCGATACTACTGGCAATATCGTTTTCCTCTCCAACCGCGACGGCTTGCGGAATATGTACCGCTACGAGCCGGGTACAGGTAAGGTATTTCAGCTGACCGACCTGATCACCGGCGTCAGCGGTATTACGCACTATGCGCCAGCCATCAGTATTGCCCGCCGCCGCGACCGCGTGCTGTATACGTATTTTTCTCAGAATGGCTATCGCATCTTCCGGGCCCGCCCGGAGGACTTCCTGAACAGGGAAGTGGATCCACAAGCGGTGGATTTTAAGCATGCGCAATTGCCCCGCTTCAATAAAGCCGCTGAGAGCACAGTGGACCGGATTTTGCACAAGCTGCCGGCTAATGCCGAGCTGGCCGATACCGCTATAGCCGAGGTCCCCTACAAGCCTAAGTTCAAACTGGACTACGTAGGCGGCAGTGCTGGCGTTGGCGTCGGCACCAGCAATACCTTTGGTGCGCAGATCGGCCTGGCCGGAGGGGTCGACCTATTGTTTAGCGACATCCTCGGCGATAACCAGTTCTTTACCAGCCTGGCGCTGAACGGTGAAATCACTGACTTTGGCGGTGCTGCGGCCTACATCAACCGCAAGCGGCAATTCAACTGGGGTGCTTCCCTCTCCCATATGCCTTTCCGTAGTTTTGCCTTTGGCGGGCGTGGGATTGATCAGCTGCCGCTTGACGATGACCTCAGCATACCCGTGCTGGCCGACACCTTCTTTGTCCGCCGTATCTTTGAGGATAAAGCTACGGTCTTTGCCGCCTACCCATTTTCCACCACCCTGCGGGTAGAAGGCGCGGCCTCCTTTGCGCGGTACAGCTCCCGTTTGGACCAGTACGTCAATTTCTACGAAACAGACGGTACGTTTGTGGGCCGGCAATTGGGGCAAGAGCGTGAAAAGCTGGATAGCCCCGAAGGGTTCAACCTATGGAATACCGGTGTAGCTGTGGTGGGCGATAATGCACAGGGCGGCCTCGTCGGGCCATTAAATGGGCACCGCTTCCGCTTTGGCGTGGACCGCTTCTTTGGTGAGTTTGATTACTACCAAGCCACGGCAGACTACCGGAAATACAAATACTTCAATTGGTTCGGGCTGGCCCTGCGGGCTATGCATATCGGCCGGTACGGGCAAGGGGCCAATGAGCTGTTCCCCTACTATGCAGGCAGTAGCTGGTTTATCCGCGGCTTCAATACCAGCGACGCCAGCACCATTCTTAATCAGAACGGGCGCTCCATTGACGAGCTCTTTGGCAGCAAGCTGGCTGTAGCCAACTTTGAGGTCCGTATTCCATTCACCGGCCCTCAGCGGCTGGCACTGATTAAGTCCGGCTTGTTCTTTTCCGAGCTGACCCTCTTTGCCGATGCCGCCGTAGCCTGGTACGATTTTGAACAGCTGGGCGGTACTACTTTCCGTACAGACAATGAGGGCAACCCCCTGCTCGACCCCGCCGGTGAGCCTATTGTGGATCAGTACGGCGCAGCGCCGCTCATGAGTGCCGGTGTTTCATTGCGGGTCAACCTGTTCGGTGCCCTGGTGCTAGAGCCCTACTACGCATTCCCGCTTCAGCAGGGAGGGGCCAACGGCACATTCGGGCTGAACCTGATTCCTGCCTGGTAACCCACCTGGCATAAAGCCCTTCCGGGATCACGGGGCGATTACCTCAAGCAGGTAGCCGCCCCGTTTTTGCTGGTGAAAGGCGAAAAAAAGAGGGCGACCAGTGAAGGCAGCCCTCGGAAACTTGGATTAGTATGAAAAAACGATCTTGGTTCTCTGCAGGTCATCCAAAAGTTGCCGTGCGCAAAGGCACAGCAACGTCTTAATGGATTAGTATGAAAAAAACTCTATTCTTCGACGGCCTTGAAGCCGTATACGTCAAGGTATAGCCCTGGCAGCAAAGCCGGAACAAAGGTGTACCAAACCAGAAATAAGGGAAAAAGGCTAGGATCGGCCCGGCGGGCACGAGCTGCTCTCAGATGATGTGTAGATAGTGCAAGTTGTGTGGAACTTGCATCCTTATTTTCAGTCGGGTATTAGAAAGACGCTTCTATCAGTGACTTAGTTGCATCTCTCGACCTGCAAGATGTAGGATTAAGTGTTAAAGTTCAAGTTTGCGCGCCCGCTTTTCTATGAACGGGACAATTTTAAAGACGAACCCGGCCGCTTCCGGCAAAAGTGCTAACTTTAGGGCATCTACCCTTTTCTACTCTTCACTTGGGCGACCCTGCCTTTTTGACGGCCGCCCTGCCTGACGCGCACGGCTCTAAACCCTGTAGAATAATGATATTCAGAATTAACACCATGCTCCCCTGCTTGCTCCTTTGGGGCCTTTGCTGTGCTGCCGCCCGGGTTCAGGCCCAGGAGGTGTCTATCCTCTTTGGCCCCTTCCCTGCACAGTGCCTGGACGATGCGGATAATTGTACCGCCATTGTAGCTTATGGTTTTGAAGTAGGGTTGGACTGCCCCTTCGGGCAATTGCAAGTCGATGCCTTCCTCGATATCTTCAATGACGGGAACCTGATTCCCATTGCCAATGCCCTGAGCGGCTCCTATCCGGCTTACAGCCTGAGCGGCAGCTACCCCCTTGGGCAGCATAGCTTTGAGGTGGTGGTAGACGATGGCTGCGGGAATACGCAAACGGCCGTACTGCCTTTCGAGGTGGTAGACTGTGCAGTCGATACACCGGTCTGTCAATTCGGGCAGGCCTTCGAAATCCCCCTGCCCGATGATACGAATGACGAAGGGTTGCCGCTTCAAGGAGAGGCTTACATTACCTATCAGGACTTTTTAGCCGTTGCCGCGCAAGATTGCACGCCACCGCTTACCTATTCCATCAACTTTGAAGGGGAAAGCATTGACCCTGACCAAGACTCCATATTGCTGACCTGTGATCATGAGGGGGCACAAGCGCTTGAACTGCATGTTTACGATGGCGCAGAGAATACCAGCTCCTGCCTCACTTATCTGTTGGTGCAAGATGGAACCGGGCTTTGCCATTCTGAGGTTGGCTTAGGCCATGGCGGCCATATCATGACTGAAGATGGAGAGCCCGTAGCGGGGGTAGCAGTTGCCGTGTCGGGGCTTGCTTCGAGCGTAGGTACCACGGATGCAGATGGGTTGTTTATGTTTTACAACCTTACAAATGGGGTCGACTATGCGTTCACGCCCAGGCTGAACGAAGCTCCGCTCAATGGGGTATCCACGTTTGATATGATCCTCATCAGCCGCCACATCCTGGGTATACAGCCCCTGGGCAGCCCATATAAGCGCATCGCTGCCGATACGAACGGGTCTGGCCACATCACCGCCCTTGATCTCATTCAATTGCGCCGGATGATCCTGGGCATTGAGAACAGCTTTGGCCATATAGACAGTTGGCGTTTTGTAGAGGCCGCTTATACTTTTCCTGATCCGGCCGACCCTTGGTTGGAGCCTTTCCCGGAAGCCATTTTCCTGAACGGCCTAACTGCAGGCTTTAATTCCGATCAGGACTTTGTTGCCATTAAAATCGGGGATGTGAGCGGGGATGCGGTGACCGATTGATGAAGGTTCTCCTTTAAAACAGTGCACGCCCTTTGCCGGGCGCCCCAGCCTCACGCTACATGGCCGCAATAGCCCAAAAGTGCCCTACCGTCCCGCCAATCACGAAGAGGTGCCAGATCGCGTGGTGGTAGGGCAGCTTGCGCCAGGCGTAGAAGACGACCCCGAGGGTATACGACAGGCCGCCCAGAATGACCCCGTAGAGCGTAGGGGCAGACATGTCCTGCAGCATATCCGGCACCGTAACTGCCCCCATCCACCCCATGACGAGGTAGAAGCTGACCGAGAGCCATTCCCACCGGCCAAAGAAAAACAGCTTGTAGACCAGCCCGGCCAGCGCCATGGCCCAGATAACGATGAGGTACCACCGGCCGCTGTCCCCCGGCAGGTAGTGCACCAGGAGCGGGGTATGCGTGCCGGCGATAAGAAAATAGATCGAGATATGGTCCAGCACCTGCAACCGGTATTTCCACCGGGCATCAATAACGGCGTGATAAACAGTGGAAGCGGCGTAGACCAGCAAAAGGGAAAGGCCAAACACCAGCAAACTCCACCATTCCCAGGGCGGTACCGCGCCGTACTGCCCAATCAGCAGGGCAGGCACCGCGATGAGCCCCAGGAAAAAACCAAAGGCGTGGGTGAGGGTATTGGCACGTTCTTCGTGAGCAGCGTAAAGAGACATGGGCGCTTTTATTGGAAAACGCCAAACCGCCGGGCGCAGTTGTGCCCGGCTGGCTATTCCGCTCCAGGTTTTTGGGTAAAGGCAAGGCGCATTGCATTTTTCCGGATGCTTTGCAC
>CAZNSK010000039.1:0-23414 GCA_964575505.1 uncultured Phaeodactylibacter sp. | reverse complement strand
CGGGCAGGCCCTGATTTTTCTTGGGGTGTTGCACCGGGCAGGCCCTGATTTTTCTTGGGGTGTTGCACCGGGCAGGCCCTGATTTTTCTGGAAACAGTTTTCCATTCTCTGGATTTCTGCTATTTTTACAAGCGAATAGGCAACTGTCCGAAGCCGCAGGATAGACGGCGAATCTGCATTCCGCCTCCGGAAATCTCCAGGCTCGGAAACACCGCATTGTAAATCGCGCCGCCCAGGCATCCCGGGGGGTAAATATTTTCTCAAAGGTAAAAAAGGTGATCAGGCAATGGCTATAGTACACGGTATAGCACTGAGCCGTTATGGCTCTGCTCCATTGGTTGCCGATTATTAATCATGCGGAGGCAAGAGCGCCTCCGGAAAAACCGCATTCCTATGAAACACCTATTATCCGTATTGTTATTTGGCTTGCTGTATAGCCAAAGCTGGGCCGCTACCGTCACCCCACAGGCCGCACAGCAGGTCGCCCTCCAATGCTACGAGCGCGCTGCCCTGCGGCAGGGGCTGGACGCCAGCTCCAGCCTGCAGCTCGTGTTGACGGTAGAAGGCCAGCGCTTGCAGGATGCCACGCCCCTGTACTATGTTTTTGCGCCCGGTGAGGGCAGCGGCTTTGTAGTTGTTGCTGCTGAAGACCGGGTGCTGCCCGTGCTCGGGTACAGCCTGGAAGCCCCCTTCGCGCTGGAAACCGATCAGCAGCCGGAGGCTTTCCGCAAGTGGATGGGCTACTACCAATGGCAGATTCAGCGGGTGATCGCCGAAGACCTGCCGGGCAGCCGCCGCATTGATGAGCTGTGGGCAGCTTACCGCAATGGCGAAGGGGGGCACCGCTCGCCCATGAGCGTCGACCCTCTCCTTACCACCAAGTGGGACCAGCCGTTTCCCTATAATGCGCTCTGCCCGCAGGACCCCAATACCGGTCAGCGTGCTGTGGTGGGCTGCGTAGCTACCGCCATGGCGCAGATCATGCGCTACCATGCGCACCCGCAGCAGGGCACCGGCTTCCATTCCTACAACCATCCGCAATTTGGGACCGTCTCAGCCAACTTTGGCGCCACCACCTACAACTGGCCGGCCATGCCCAACACCATCAGCAATTACAATGAGGATGTGGCGCGCCTCAGCTTCCACTGCGGCGTCAGCATTGAAATGGGCTACGGCGTCGACGTCAGCGGGGTCAGCTCCCTGTCGGGCGTGGCGAATGCGCTCAAGCAGTACTTTTCCTACGATGTCAGCACCACCCAGTTTGTGGAGCGGCAGCAATACAATGACGCCACCTGGCTGCAGCTCATGCGCAGCGAGCTGGACAACGGCAGGCCCGTAGAGTACGCCGGCATCGGGCAGGGCGGCGGCCACGCCTGGGTGATGGATGGGTACGATGGTGGCTTTTTTCACATGAACTGGGGCTGGAGCGGCTTTCAGGATGGCTACTTCACCCTCGACAACCTCAACCCTTCCACCGGCGGGACCGGGGCTGGCAACAGCGGCTACAACAACTTCCAGCAGGCCGTCATCGGTATACAGCCGGCTGCCGGCGGGGGCGGTGGAGGCGGCGGCAATCCGCCCACGCAGGCCTACGCGGATTTGGAGGTCTACTCCAACGTATTCCTGACGCCCTTCCCGGTGCAGTTTGGGGCCCCCTTCGATATTGAAGTGGACGTGGCCAACGTCGGGTCTGCCAATGTCAGCGGGGAAATCGGGGCTGCCATTTTCACCGAAGACGGCGCTACCTTTATCGACTTTGCTGATATCGTCAGCGGCACGCTTGAAAATGGCTTTTTCTACAACCTGGCCTTCTCCAACGACGGCCTGCCCACCTCCCCCGGCACCTATTTGCTCGGCCTGTTCTACCGGCCTCAGGGGGGCGAATGGTCGCTCATACCGCCCGGCGATTTCGCCAACCCGGTAACCTTTGACATTGAAGGGCCCAGCAACGACATTCAGCTGTACGCACCCATGGCCCCCTCCGCCAACCCGATCTTGCAGGGTCAGGATTTTGAGGTCAGCCTCGACTACGGCAATTTTGGTTTCTTTGACTACAGCGGCGACTTTTCCATCGACCTCTACAACCTGGAAGGGGAGTACCTCGCCGAGCTGGGCAGTTTCAGCGGCGACCTCTGCGCCAATTGCCACTTTACGAACGGTATCACCTACACCGTAGACGGCATTGATGTAGCGCCCGGCACCTACCTAATTGCCGCCTGGAACCGCCCTCAGGGGGGCAGTTGGCAGTTGGTAGGGAATGGTGAATACCGCAACCCCATACAGGTACAGGTCGCTGCCCCCGCCATTCAGGCCGATAGCTACGAAAACAACAACGCTACCGAGCAGGCCCACAGTGTCAGCCTCTCCTTTGGGGGCAACAGCGCGCAGTGGAATACCGTAGGGGCCAATATGCATACCGCCGAGGACCAGGATTACTACCGCCTCAACCTTGACCCCGGCTATAGCTATACGGTCACCGCCCGCCTGCACGACTCCTACAACAGCGGCAACGGCCAGGTGTACACCAACGATGTGCTTTTCGGCATTTACGACGGCAGTGCCTGGTCGGAGCTGTACGATGATGTCATGCCGCAGCCCTATACCACCACCGGCGGTACCGACCTCGTGCTGGGCGTGTCCCCTTACTTCGTCGGCACACTGGGCACGTATCAGCTGGAGGTGAGCATCAGCCGCAGCCCCATCTCTACTGCCTCCGAGCCTGACTTGGCTGCCCGCCTCAAGGTGGGCCCCAACCCAAGCCCGGGCCACTTCGACATAGCGCTCCATTTGCCATCCGCCCAGCCGGTGCGCCTGCAGGTGCAGGACCTCTACGGGCGGGTGCTGCAAACGCAAGACCTGGGCACCCACCGCAGGCTGAACCACCGCTTAAGCCTAAAGGGTGCCCCCGCCGGGGCCTATCTGCTGCGCCTCGATGCCGGCGGCCAGCAGCTGCAGCAACGGCTGATCGTCACCAATTAAGGGCCGGGCGGGGCTGGAGCGCCGGCCCCGCCCCCCATTCACCATAATACCTATTGCCATGAAACCGTACCTCGCCCTCCCCCTTCTGCTTGCCCTCCTGAGCTGCAACAGCGCCCGTCAGCAAGCCGACGCTATAACGGTCGCCTTTGGGGCCAAACCCACCATCGTCTACAAGACCAAAGCCGATTACCAGCGCTTCGTGCCCGTGCTTCTGACCGAAGATGGGCAAAGCCTGCTCAGCTACCCTGCCCCGCAGGACCTGTACTACGAGGGCGAGCTTGCCCTGCCCGTGGCGCTGGCAGAGGGGTACTGGCTCGACCGCCGCGGCATCGGCCCCACCGCCGCCTTCCTCGACCTGACCTACGAAGAATACGCCGCCCTGCCCAAGCCGCCCGCCCCGGCCGAGCTGCTGTCCCGCATTCAGGACGCCGACCCCCTGCTTGAGTGCTACGACTGCGGCTCGGTGCGCGAGCCCGCACAGCTGAATGTGCTGATCCGCGGAAAGGGGCTGGGGAAGTGTAAAAAGCTGAAGTGAGGTTTGCGGGCAGGCCGTTTGCCCTTCAATTGCTATGCGGCAGGGTGTGCTCCCGGTCGGTCGCCCCGCCTCAGGTCGCCTCCTATGGCTATCTGCCCCAATCGCCGCCTGAGTTGCTGCATCAGAACGACAGACGGTTGGGTATACCCACTTGCAAAAAGGGCCGGATTTGCCTAAATTACCTGTTCACACCATTATCAATTATGAGCACTGCCGAACGTAAACTGCACCTGGCCAAAATACTCCTGGAGACGGATGATGAAGCCACCCTGCAGGCGGTGGAGCACGCGCTGGCCGAGCAACACAAGCGCCTGTCCCGGTACTGGGACATAATTCACGCGCTCGACTGGTCAAAGGAAGGCGACGATGCAGCAGTCCTCGCTCCCGCCATAGCTCAGCTTAGCCAATTCCAGGAAGCCGACATCCTCAACTTTTTCGACTGGTTTGCCGGACAGCTCTACCGCCTCGACGGGCGGGACTACGCCGAAGCCTCCGTGGCAGAGGACGAATCCCTGTCTGCCGACCTCTTTCTGTACGCCCGCTGCGCTGTGCTCGCCAACGGCCGCACCTTCTACGAGCGGGTCCGGGCCAACCCCACCCTCTTCCCAAAGGGCCTTTACTTCGATGCCCTGCTGCGCCTTCCCGAAGCCGCCTACGAACTGCGGGCCGGGCAGCCGCTGCCGAGAGCGCCGAAGTATATTTATGAGACGGGGTTTAATGTGGAGGGGTGGGGAGAGGAAAACTGTGCTTTCTCCGCATTGTCGTTATAACTTACCCTTTAGACTTTTTTCGCATTCAAAGCATTCCTGGTTTGTTCTTGCTAGTTTAAGTTTTGCGGTTAACTTAGCTTAAATTTGCACGATGAGTACACTATATTTTACAGGTCACGATACCTTTTATTGCCGGAATTATTGGCTTAAAAAGGGGTTAGACTTACTATGGAAAGATCAGAAGTTTGACGAAGAAGCAGTAGTGGAATTGGGAGTTGGTAAGAATATGGTTACTGCTATCCGGTTTTGGCTCAAAGCGTTTGCGCTTCTGGATGAAGAAGAACAACCGAATGAGCTGGCGACATTCATCTTTGATGATGAGGAAGGATTAGATCCGTTTATTGAAGACCCTGCCACTTTGTGGCTACTCCATTACTATCTTGTTACCGAAAAGCGATCATCAATTTACCACTTTGTCTTCAATATTTTCAGGAAACAGCGGATTGAGTTTCAGGAAGATCAATTGGTGGAATTCCTAGAGCGAAAAATAGAAGAGAGTGGGCAATCTATTCATCAGAGCTCTATAAAAAAAGACGCAAGGGTGTTCCTTCAGAATTATTTGCTGCCAAGTAGGCCAAAAGGAATTGAAAATGATTTTTCAAGGTTGCTTTACGAGCTAGAGCTAGTACAGCGATTTCATAAAGGCGATGAGCGAGACGCTAAAAATAAAAAAACACCTTGGTGGTTCCGTATTGATAATAAGTTCAGAGCAGACCTTCCTTATCAAGTTGTTCTCTACTGTATAAGAGAAAACCCTGCTTACGGTGAGGCCGTAAGTTTTCGGCAGCTTTCCTCTGATCAGGATAGCGTCGGTACGGTATTTGCCTTCTCCGATAGTGGGCTTATGCATAAAATAGAGCAGATCGTGGAGCACCACTCTAACGAAGCCGTCTTCACTGATGATGGAGGTGTCCGGGTACTGCAATTCAAATCACCTATTGATCACAAGGCAATCCTCAAAAAATACTATGGCAAATAGCTTTTCTCCATCCGTCAACATTATCCGTGACCAAGAGAAGGACACCTTCAGCTATTTACCAACGAACAATAGCCGGAGGATTTATGACCTTATCTGCTCAAACTTCGAGAGTGGACTGCACTCCTTTACGATGATTGGTAGCTATGGAACTGGCAAATCTGCCTTTATCATAGCTTTAGAAAAACATTTGTCGGGCAAGGCTGATTATTTTGAACCTCTGAATGGCCATTTTAATGGCTGCAAAGCTTTCGAGTTCTTAAATATAGTAGGTGAAAAAGAATCCTTTCTTAACGCCTTAGCTCAACAACTTGGTGTAAAAGCCGTATCTAAGACCTTGCTTAAAGCCCTTGATCAAAAACAGCAAGACTTAGCAGCGCAAGAGACTTGTTTGATTATTGTAGTTGATGAGTTCGGAAAGTTTCTGGAGCATGCAGCTAGTGTCGATCCTGACCGGGAACTGTATTTCATTCAACAGCTTGCGGAGTTTGTAAATGACGAAAAGAAGAACATCCTCCTGTTAACCACACTCCACCAAAACTTTGATGCCTATGCAGTAGGCCTAACTGAGGCGCAAAGGAAGGAATGGGAAAAAGTCAAAGGTAGGCTTAAGGAGTTGGCCTTCAACGAGCCGGTAGAGCAGCTGCTGTTTTTAGCTGCGGAGTATATCAAGCAACACTTGCCCTTCAAAGCGCACTCCTTTGATAAAGGTTTGCTCAAGCTCATTGAGCAAAAGAAAGCATTTGCACTCAAAAATAAATTAGATAGCCAACTAGTCGACAACCTATATCCCTTCGATATCCTCAGCGCTATGGTTCTGACTGTAGCGCTTCAGCGGTATGGTCAAAATGAGCGGTCCCTTTTCAGTTTTCTGCAGACAGAGGAGCATCATGGGTTAAAATCTTTCGAGCCAAAAGAAGAAGGCAGCTACTACAACCTCGCCAAAGTATATGATTATCTACAATACAACTTCTATCAAATCATCAACTCCAGATATAATCCAGACTTTTCTCGTTGGATGCGGCTGCGAGACGCTATTGATAGAATTGAAACCACATTCACGGATCCGCTAGAGGCGCGACAGGCTATAAAGATTGTGAAAAGCATCGGGCTTCTCAATATACTTGGAGCGAGTGCCGCAATCATCGATCAAGATTTACTAAAAGGCTATGCCGCCAAATGCTTAGGCATTGGCAAGATCGAGCAAATTGTAGAACAACTCGAAAAACTAAAAATTATACGGTATCAATCCTTCCGGAGCCGGTATAAAATCTTCGAAGGAACAGATGTTGATATCGACAAACTTTTTGACGAAGCCAGGGAAGAGATAGGGGCGCTAGATAATGTGGCTTTTGAAGCGAGACCATTCATTCACTATAATTACATCCCAGCAAAGGCCGCTACATACCAAACTGGAACACCACGCATATTCCGGTTTGAGGTTACGAAAAACCCTATTCGGGAATTTAATTATCTAGAAGAACAAGAAACAGATGGCATCATCAATCTTTTGTTCAACATTGAGCCGGACGAACTCTTTGAAGTCAATGGCCAACCCATTCTTTACGGAGTGTTTCAAAACACAGAAGAGGTGTCCCGGCGAGTTCTTGACATTAAAGCCGCTGACAAAGCACTGACTTCAATAAATGATGACCCCATAGCGAAACGGGAGCTGCTAGAGCTAAAAAATAACCAGATTGACCAACTCAATGAGCTGTTAGGTGAAGAGCTATTTTTAAGAAAAAATGTGCTTTGGTACTACAATGGAGACGAGGTGAATGTCACTTCAAAGCGCCGCCTCAACATGATGTTATCCAAAATTGCAAACGATGTCTATCAAAATACCCCAAAGTTTCGCAACGAGCACACTAACAAAACTACAGTTTCCAGCTCTATACACAATGCAAAAAAGCTTTTCATAAATGCCCTGACCAAAGACTGGAACAAGCCATATATGGGTTTGCCCGTAGATCGATTCCCTGCGGAGAAAGCGATTTATATGTCTCTTCTGCACAATACCGGAATCCATATAAAGCAAAGCGTTATAACTGCTTCTTTTAGCGACAGTCCTCAGGAGCCAAGTTTCGAAGCATTATGGAAAGTTTCAGAAGACTATTTAGAGACGGCAAAGGTTAACCGCCGCAAGCTAAAAGAATTTTACGAGTTACTCCGCAAGCCGCCTTTCCGACTCAAAGATGGTTTCCTGGAGTTCTGGATGATTACTTTTCTCTTCATTAAACGGGAGGATTTTGCTCTCTTCAAGGATGGCCGCTATATCCCGACCTTATCTCGTGAAGTATTGGAATTGCTAATTCGGGAAATAGGACGGCACGAAGTCAAGACCTTCAATATTGAAGGGGTAAAATTGGACCTATTTAACCGGTATAGATCCCTTACCCAACAGAGCGAGGAAGAGAAAGTTACCGCTTCGAGCTTTCAGCAGACTGCCCGGCCGTTTTTAGTTTTCTATGCTCAGCTACCAAAGTACACTCAACAGACGAATAATCTCAGCCACGATGCAATTGGGTTTAGAGAAACGATTAAAGAGGCAAAGGAACTAGAGAAAACCTTTTTCGAAGACCTACCTGCCTGCTTCGGGCTTAATCTGAATAAGCTAAGTGAGTCTGAGGATGACCTTCGGGCGTTTGTTGAGCGCGTCCAAGCCTGTATCGCTGAATTGCGTTCGGCTTATGAAGACTTGATCGCAAGATTTGAGGAGCGGCTATCCGCATTCTTTGGAATGAAAGGGGCTGACTTTGAGACGTACCGAGCTAAAATGCAGAAACGTTATGAAGGGATTAAAAGCCACCTCTTATTGCCGCGGCAAAGGGCGCTCTACAATCGGATATTTTCTGAACTCCCAGATCGCGCTGCTTGGCTCAACAGTATTGCGCAGGCACTTGTAGGTAAACAGCTAAGCGACATCGGCGATGAAGAAGAGCGTTTACTCTACGATAGGCTTCAAAACTCCTTTGCAGAATTAGATAACCTACTTGAACTCAGCGAAACAGACTTTGACGAGGACAATGAAGAAGCTTACCAGATAGAAATTACAGGTTTCAATTCGGAACCTGTGAAAAGAAATATTATATTGTCGAAGGGACAGCAAAAGGAGCTCAAAGAGGTCGAAACAGGAATTAAAAAAGCGCTCAGTCAAGCAAAAGACAAGCAGCTCCGGCAAGCAATTTTGATCAAGCTTTTAAAAGAATCTTTATAATGGCTCAGGTAAAACACGTACTCGGTATTTCCGGTGGTAAGGATAGCGCTGCATTGGCTATTTACCTCAAGGATAAGCACCCGGACCTTTCGGTAGAGTACTATACCTGTGATACCGGGAAAGAGCTCAACGAAACCTACGAGCTGATCAAAAATCTTGAGGTTTACCTGGGACAATCGATTGTCAAGCTCGAAGCCGCCAAGGATAGTCCGGAAGATCCTTTTGATCACTTTCTGCAGGTGTACGGCGGCTATCTGCCTTCCGCAATGGCACGGTGGTGCACCAAAAAGCTGAAGCTCGACCCCTTTGAACTGTACATTGCCGGAGACGACCCGGTGATTTCCTACGTAGGCATACGCGGGGATGAGCAGCGGGAAGGCTATATCTCTAAGCGCCCGAATATCCAATCGATCTTTCCTTTCCGGAAAAATATCTGGAGCGAGGATGTGGTCCGGAAGGTGCTGTCTAACGGGCAGATCGCGTTCATCAAAGGCTTGTATCAGGAATACGTAGCGGACAGCCCGCACCTTGAGCGGCTGATCGAGATCGTGGAGGAACCCGTCTCGCCCCGCCTCACTCAGGACCAAAAACTCGACCTGCTGCTTGATCTCGACATCAAAGGCTTCAACCGCGTGGTCTTTGCCTTCCTCAAAACGACGGATTATCCGCTATCGAAAGTCGACCACTTCCCCCTCGTTGATAACGATGAGGTATTGGTGCGCGATGACATCTTCCGCATCCTGCGCGACAGTGGGGTGGGCGTCCCCGCCTACTACGAGAAGCGGGAATATCAGGTGGAAATCGATGGGGAAATCAAAACCGGGCACTACTCCCGCAGCCGTTCCGGTTGTTTCTTCTGCTTTTTCCAGCAAAAGATCGAGTGGGTGTGGCTATACGAAAACCACCCGGAGCTGTACGAAAAAGCCAAAGTCTACGAAAAGGACGGCTACACCTGGCAGCAGGGCGAAACCCTGGAAGAGCTGTCGCAGCCCGAGCGCCGGCAGGCGATCAAGCGGGAGCACTACCTGCGCACGGAGCGCCAACGGAATAATGCACAGTCGGATAGCCTCATTGACATCCTCGGGGTGGAGGATGCGGAAGGGGTGGGGTGTGCGGCTTGTTTTATATGATTTGATTACAATGAAAAATGTAATTAGCTTTTTAAAATTTAATTGTCAACGTGAGAGTAGATTACTACCTAATGATCAAGTATTACTTATATTTGAAATAATTGAGATTCTAATTGACTTTGAGAAGGACGGACACTCCGAAAAACTCTATAGAAATTATTCAGAATATGAACCCATAGAAACCATTCTAGAGTCAGATTTGTCAAAGTTGAGTATTAACTCGATTATGCTGACTACATCTCATTTCTTGCAACATGCTGAAGACTTAAATGCAAGAGGAAGCCTCTACTCTGTTAGCCGAATCTTATTCTACTTTCTTGATAAATTACATACACTTAATGATTCTATAGTAGAGGAGTATTGGTTTGAAGAAATAGAAGATCATCTAAATAGTTTAAAATTTGGGGTTCAAAGCACTGCACTGACTTTTACGTTTAAAATCCAGATAAATGAAGCTTTTCATGACGACCTATCTTTTTTTAAATTCTTATTAGAAAAAGATAAACGAGCCCCATTAAGTGAGCTGCTACCAATTAAGAAATACCTACCATATTATCAAGAGAAAATCTACACTGATTCAAGCTTACGGATTCTTGTTACAAACACAAAAGTTAGACGTTTAGGATATTTAAAGCTACTTACCAGTCTTACAAATAAACACAAGCAGCTTGATAAAGTCACTATTTACAAAAAATTCGAGAGCATTGCTTCTCAGTACGAAAAACAGCTCCTTTTTAATAAGTTTACAAAAGGTTTGATCAAAATCACCCGAACAGGAAATTCTGCAAAACCATATATTGAACTTGCTGAAGATTTAGGGTTTTTAAGTTATCTAAATAGAATATATTCAAGTGGGAAATTCTTCAAAGTTTACAGTCGACTTCAAAAAGAAGCCATTGATATTTCTCCTAAGGGCACTTCCCATGAGCATACTAAAAATATTTTTGAATTAGATAAATTAGATAAATTGTTTTTTCTGGAGGAAATTTTGAAAAATGATTTTTTTTATATCACATCCCTAATAGAAATAATCTTCATTCTAAATAAAACCACTGAGAGTGAGTTAAGGAAAGTAGAAAAAAACGAACGCTGCTTCTTTCAAAATTTTCTCTTGAGAAAATTAGAGGACTTATCGAATAGCCTACCGCAAGGAGAAAGAAGAAAGGTCCAAAAAATAAAAATTCGTGTTGAAAATTGGGAAAAACCAAAGGTGTATCTTGAACACGTACTTATGCCTAGACTAAACTGGCTTTTTGACTTAGGCTTAATAGTTCTGTCTGAAAAATCAGAGATCAATATTTCAAAACATGGTAAAACCTTAATCCAACATCTCAGTTCTTGGTATGATATAGCACATGGTCGTATAGGCTCTCCTTCAAATTTTTTGAACAAGTTTTACATCTTCATGTTTGATGACGTTTTTTACCAAACAGGAGGTGTAATGTCAAGTAGCTTGTTTGAAAACAAAGTGGAAAGTTACTTAGCAGATTGTTTCAGGTATTTCCAAACTCTTGCTCCAAATAGAGTTACTGCCTCTCAAGCAATTACATATATTCGATATAAATTTTATCTAACCGATGATGTAATTGTCGAACATAACGAAATTGAGGAATATCTTAGAGGCGAACAGAAAAATTATATCTTCACGTTCCATAGGCAATATAACGACGGTTACATACAAAAAGCTTACTAGAATGAACTTCACTGACTTATTTAAGCTAAAGGATAATCCTTTTAGGATGACTCCTTCGCAACTTGATAATAAGATAGTTTGGGCTGGATTTAAGGAGTTAAAGAAAGATTTAGAGAAGCGAATAATTATTTCAATGCGACTCTCAAGCACTAGTTTGGTACTCAATTGGGGGGAATACGGAAGTGGTAAGACTCATTCTGCAAATTATTTTCAACAAGAGAGAATCTTACAAGAGCTTGCCAATTCATGTGAAAAAACAATTCCGTTTGCACAAAAAATTGTGTTGCCAAAGGGACGGAATCCGATTGGTGATATTGTTGTTAAAATAATTGATCGCTTAAATATTAACAAGTTGAGAGATGATTTCGAACCCTCTTTTGAAGAAATGTCATCCTACATTGAAGCCTCTACAAATAGTATTTTGCTCCAAAACGTGTTGAAAGCTATTTTTTCTCGCAAAATTAATGGGGATTTAATTAAATCGTATTTGTATGGAGCGGTTACTAATGCTGACTTAAAGAAAGAAGGTTTTCGAGAGCTAGGAATTATTAGGAAGTTTCAAATGGATGATGATGCCATTCAATTTCTTGCGGGTCTGTTTTCTTGCTTAACTTTTAATCAAAGGGTCTATTCAAGTATTGTTTTATGGATTGATGAATTTGAAGATATTAGAACAATGAACCAGGCTAACATTGATAAAACAAATAACTTCATACGTGAACTTTTAGATCACACACCTAATCATTTACTAATATTTACTAACTTCACTTTATCACCTATCGATGGTTTAGAGGACTTAAGTAGATACCTGTCACAAGCTGTGATTGAGAGAGTAAAGGCAAGGATTGAGTTTAAGATACCTGATAAAGATCAATTGCATATTTACTTCAAAGAGTTACTCAAGTTATATCGAACGGAAGAGATTCAAGATGAATATTTTCCATTTACAGAGGAATGTGTAGAGTTTGTTCGAAACGAACTTGGCAATGTATCATTAAGGCGATTCAATGAAGCATTTTCAATCCTATTAGAGCTTGCATCAATAGATGAAATTACTTCTTTAAGTAGGGAGTTCGCAGAAAAAAATAGATCAGAGTTTGCGGGATGGAAATAGAAAAGAATACCAGAGATATAGTCGTTGTCGATGCCTGTACGCTTATTAACTTAGCAAATATCGATAGTGAAGATGATTTCTTATGGAAACAGCTTAATAGTTATCTATCTGTTATTCTTTGTGAAAAGGTATTTGAGGAAACAAAGGATCATATTAAAGATAAGACTTTGAAGAGTGCTATTCCCGACAAAACCGATAAGGAAAGAGCTCTAAATTTTCTCGATAAACGAATCGCCTTGATAGCACGCCATTTGCGGGTAAATAGTTCTATTACAGATGACCTCGGAAACGATTTTTTTGATAAGTGCAAATCTTTCTTTTACTACTCAAAAAATAATGGAGAATTTTTTTCATCAGTACTATCACTTTATCTTAGTAGGTTAAATGAGAGGAAGGTGTTGTTTTGCACAGATGACAACGGTGCAATAGAAGAACTAAATCCGTATTTCAGACATCATCAAATTGGAACCATTGAAGACTCCGCTGATCTATTGTCATATTTGTTTTGGCTATCCTCTGAATTTACAGAAGATCAATTAATTAAATTCTTACATGATCTTCGAGCCGAATATCTATTTGAAGTAGATTATTTGATTGATAGAATTCGTAACTATCGAGATAATACTTTTAATGCTAGAAAAGGCAAACTATCTGTAAGGGAGGGAAACTTTAGAAATATAGTTTCACGTTTAGAGGAGGAGTTGTCTAAGTATAATTTTGCTGAGGTTAGGGAACTTCTTGAGGAACTGCCCAAGTTTAGGAAAGAGCACTCTGATATCGTAAATATCATTTTGAACTCGACAAAACTATGTGAATTAGCAAGTAATGGAATGAATAGCTACCTTCAGAAGATCACTGGTATCATCAACAATTTGAAAGAAAAAAGGGAGATTTATAAAATCGCATAATGATATAGGTTGTCGAATTATTAGAAATATTTTTCATTTTCGTCTTCAGCGTAAACCCCTTAAATTGATCACTCAAAAACAAACTCCGTAAACGCAAACGCCTTATCAAAATAAGCCTTATCCTGCTTAAATTCCTCTTCCAAGATAGCCAATCCCACATTGGTGTAGGCTTCCACGATCTCTCTGAGTTCTATAGATTTTTTATCCAAATCCGCCTCCGTCATGAAATCATACTCCCGGAACGGCGTGCCATCTTCGGCTAAAGTACAGGCGACCAAATAATCTCTCAGTGCCTCCGGCTTCCAATCCCGGATCGCCATAACATTGGACTTGCTCTTTTCATGGCTTTCCAATTTAACGGTTTTATGCTTTCTCAACCCAAGAAAAAAGGCATACATGTACAGCTCATAGTTTTTTGCAAAAACCTTCACCCGGTCGCGCCGTTCCTGCTCAGAGCCACCCCACTTTCTGGAAAACCGCTCAAATAAATGTTCGAACCTTTTGGCGAACCGAGGCTCTTTGATCATCAATTTTGATACGATGGTTTCCATACACTATTGACATTTTTGATTTGGACGGTCAACTCATTTATATCCCGGGAATTGATGCCGTCCGGTACATCTAGCATGATGATGTTGACATCTACACCCTCTTTACGCATGGTTTCTACTAATTCGGATATGCCTTCCTCATCCACTTTATACCGGTTTGCCCGGTTTGGGTCATTTACCAGATATTCAAACATCATGACTATTGACTGTTCGAAGGTGGTGCCGATCTGCCGAAGCAAATGCTTCTTCTTTTTTGCGTCAAAGGCCGAATTGGGAGCATCGGCAATTAAAGGATAGTGCTTGTTGAAACCATACTCTTTATTGGCGCTCAGAATAGCAAAAAGAATAGAAAACTGCATGGATAAGAGCTGAGAAGTACTCATGCCACTCGTAACGTCTTCCCCATTTTCATTTTGTATTTCCGGAAAGTATCCTCCTTTACTGTTTTGCCGGAAAACCACCTTCCCGAAAAACGCACCGGAATGTTTATTGATGGCTTCGTAATGCCGATTCGTTTCCCGTGACAAAAGTTCCACTAATTCATTATACTTAGCCTCTTTTGCTTCTTCAGCTGCAAAGAGTAGGCTTTCGAAATACTTCATTTGCCTGGATAAAATTGGATCCATTTCATCCCCAAGTAAATCCTCCAAGTCCTTATTTTTCTTCCTTTGTTCTTCCGACAGCTCTTCTTTTCGGACTTCCAGCTTCCCAATTTCTTTGCTAAGCTTAGCTTTTTTCTCACTCAAAGACATGTATTGCTCACCCTGTCTCATCCCTGCTTCTACAGACTCCAACCCATACCGCGAAAGAAGAATGGCTTTTTGTTCCTCCGCCTTTCTCGATTCTTCTTCAAGTTTTTTCCACTTGTCCTTCAGGACGAAATACCTTTGGATGATAGCAGCAGCAGCATCTTCGAAATCATTAGCAAAATGAGTAACTGTAGATTTGGAACTACTAAGGCTTTGAAGAGAGTCCTCATGATAATATGGGTCGAAATCATCTTCTACTTTTGGGTAATTTTCCGGGAGCAACTTCTTAATATGCTCGTAAGCTTCACTCCCCTTCTCCGCCGGCCGATTACAAATATTGCAATGTTCGTCTTTTAGCATCTTGTTGAGGTGAGCAGCACTTGGATTTCCTTTGGGGATAGGCGGCAAGCCATTTTCAGCCCGCCTCCTATCCTCATGCTTACTATATATGTAGGTTTCTCTGAGTTCTTCGTACTTTTTTGCCATATGTTCCGTGTCATGGATTACCCAATAACGATCAAAGAGGTCACGATTTGCCTTATCCAATATGTCGTTGTATTCCCTTTCTGTTTCCGTTAGCTGCCTTTTTAGTTTATATTCTTCATCGCTGAGGTTGCGGAGGTCTTCTCTTACCCCTTCGCTCATACTTAAATTATCCATTTGCTCATCAGCGCGTTCGATCTCTTCTCTATGTATTTCCAGTTCTTCTTCAATGTCAGCTAACCTTTTTTGGATGGCACCTAGCTCTGTTTGAAGCTTATCAGACTTATCTTTATTCCTTTCCGACCTCTTTACAGCTTTGTTGAATTTATCCTTTGTCCGGCGGTCAGTATTGCTAGCAGCACTTATGAACCGCTCCCAGGTATCAATATAGGAAAGCTTATTGATCACTTGCTGCAGCTTAGTCGTACTTGAAGTATCTACTGCTCTTTTGATCCCCCGCTCCCCTTGAAACCAAAGGTGCTCTAGGATATCCGGCGGAATAATCTGCTCCCGGATGTATTCATCGATTTCACCTGGGCTACTTAATGCGAGGGGTTTGTATTCGAAGTCCCCTTTTTCACTGATAGTGAGAATACTTTTGCCCGAGCTGGAAAACTCCATCCCGGAAAGCTTCATCGTTTTATAGCTACGTTCCAAGGTTATATGTTTCCCTTTCTGGTTGACAGCCTCTAGTTTCACTACGGCAGTTACTTCTTTGTTGTCCTCGACCTCTGCCAATGCCCTTTTAGATATTAGGCCCTCTTTCATAGCTTGAGTGGAGAGGGTTAACCTTCCATCTTGGTCTGTGATCTTATCAAATAACACCCAATTGAAAGCATCATAAAGTTTGGTCTTTCCATAGCCATTTCCTCCCAGGATAAGATTCAAGCCATCCGTAAACCGAATGACATTTCCTGTGCCGCTGTAGCACATGAAGTTTTCCAATTCAATTTTCAGAATCTTCATAGCTGTAGGTTTCTTCGAAAAATTTAATCAAACGGTTGGCCATGATGCGAGAGGTTTCTTCCTGCGTTTCGTCCATGATTTTCACAGCAGATTGCATGAACCTCAAAAACTCATTATCATGCGGGGGTTCAAAATCTATGTTGACAACCTCATTCTTTGAGTAATGGTATTGTTCCATCAACTTCTCATTATCGAGCATTGCCCTTAGTATTTCCCTTGCTTCCATTGCTATATCTGTTTGTCTATATCATAAAGGTCTAAAACCGGTTGCACTCGCTCCAAGGCTTCCATTTGATTGAGCGCCAAACCGGCAAATTCGTAAACCCTCTTCAATTCGTTTTCGATCAGCCGCTTTTCAGTATTGTAGTTGCCAACTCTGCGGCTTTTACTAGGCACTACCACCATATTATAAATGGTTGCAAGATGCTTATCAGTCGATTTACGTAGTATACGTCCTCGCCGTTGCACAAATTGTCGTGGATTTCCCGTGCTAGCGCAAAAGATAGCTTGTTCAATTCGTGGTACGTCAACGCCCTCGTCAAGACACTTCATAGACACTAACACATCCAGGTCCGATTGAGCGAAACGATCCAAAATGAAAGCCCGGTCTTTGGTTCCGGCATGGAAAAGCGAAATCTTTGTCTCAGGTGAAAGGCGGCGAATCCGGTTGGCATATAGTTCACAGATCCTATGCTCTTCCTTATCAAAAGACCCTAAAGATTCCGAATCGTCGAACAGATCGTCAAAATAGCCCTCCGGCGCATAAACCAGCGTATAATTGAGTTTATTTTTTTCTTTCAGTGACTTGATCAGATCATCAAAAGCAGAGAGCTTATTGTTTGCCTTATGTATGATCTGTTTTCGCAGCAACAATAGCTTTTCCATTGCCGCCTTGGATTCTTCCGAGTCAGAACCAAAAAACTTAGCGAGCCTTGCACTGATCTCCGTATATTTCTCAAGCTCTTCCGGAGTAAGCTCCACCAGAATCGGGTAGTAAAGATACTTGGATAGAAAACCTGCCTCCAAGGCCTTTGCCATTGAATATTCGAATGTGTAAGGCGATTGATCATCAAAAAAACGGTCAACGGCTATCGTACCTTCTTCATCATAGACCCGCTCGGGAGTAGCACTAAGCCCGATCCGTTTTGCTATAGGAAAATCTTCAAGCAACGGCAGAACGCTATTTGATCCTAGATTGTGTGCTTCGTCGGCAATCAGGATAGTATCCTTGGGAAATTTATGCAACGATTTCTGAAATCTCCGATGGGCAAAAGAGCGGTATGTTGTTACTACAAAAAATGAATAATTCTCCTCTGTGGAAGGCAAAACAGTGACCATTTGAATATCTTCCCGCCAATTTTTGTTTTGAGAAGACACCCGAATGATATTTTCGAAGTTGAACCCTTTGATCTCCTCTACCCACTGATTTACCAATTCAATTGTTGGAACAATAACTATCGCACGATAGCTTCCCCTTTTTTTATATTCCCGGAGTACACAATTGAGTGCCGTTAGCGTTTTGCCAGTACCTGTGGCCATGGCAAAAATACCTTTGTAACCCTTTTCTTTCCAATTAGCATATGCTTCATCCTGGTAAGCTCTTGGCTTTTCATAGGGAAAAAAGGGTTCCTTTACAAATGAGGCAACTCGCTGTTCCATCTCCTGTTCTAAGCGGTCTATGATCATTCGCACTTGATAATTCCCCAGTATCTGGCGTTTTTTTCGAAGCAATTTTTGCTCATCCACCAATAGTTCTTCTATTGAGCGGTCACCAAAGTCTCTTACTATCGCATGCTCCACATCATTGGTGGTAAGATATTCTACAAAGGAAGCTTCCCTGTTCCAAATCGAATTAAAATACTGCTCATACTCTTGCACTGACACCTCTTCCGCTTTTGAACCCCAGGAACGCTTAATTTCCAATTCCTCCAGGTTCTCTAATAAGCCATATGCAGTGAAGTTACACGAAGCTTTAAATTTGACTGCTTTTCCATTCCTATCATAGAATATTCCAGATTTGTAGTGGGCAATTCCTCTAGCGCCTCTTGGTTTTACAATTAAGATCTCGATCTTTTTGGACGCGAACAACCAGGCAAGACAGCGAAAGAAATGACGGCCATACTCATCAAGCGTCATTTTGATACGCTCATAATCTGCGATAGAAAACTCATATTGAGAAGGCGAGGCTTGGAGTCCCTCTGCCACAGCTCGTTTATCGTTTGGAGATAGAATATGATTGGTCACCATTCGGACAGTTCCTCCGTTATAAAGAAACTGAGCAAAGCCTACAGAGAGTAGATTGATCGCAGAAGAGCTGAAATACCCAAGCAATAAATCGAAGCGGATGCTTTTAGGAAGCACCTCCAAAAAAAACGCAATCGGTTCATTGGAGGAACCGGTTCGATATTCGTTGCTTGTGGGAAATTCAATGGTGTCTAACATGTCCTGTTCAATGTCAAATTCTACAGATGTAAGAATACAGAAAGGCTGAGTGGCTTGCCTGGATAATTTCTAACAAATCAACTGAACTAAAAATATACGAACAGTAAAATATAGCATCAGGTGTCTTTATCCTGTATTCGCTAATATAAAATATGCACTGGATGTTTGTACGTCAAGAGAGCAAAAAAGATACAGCTAAGCATTGCTAACCACCAACCAATGGTCTTCTTCCCTAACAATTTACGAATAGCACTAGTAATTATAGACTTGCCGACGTAATCGGGTCTCCAGCTCCCGGTATTCCCCCTTACCCCATTGAGCTTCCCCCATTTGTTGGACAAGGATTCCAATAGTTTAAGGTGATGGGGTCTGATACCCCAGGGACTCATGCGGACGCTCAAAGTTATAAAATTTAAAGTAGTCATTGAGCCCCCGATACAAATCTGTCCCATCGCTGTACTCCTTGAGGTATATATCCTCATACTTAACGCTGCGCCAAAGCCGCTCTACAAAGACGTTGTCGATGGCTCTGCCTTTGCCGTCCATGCTCATAGCGATACCGTTGGACTCAATCAAATTGGTGAAATCCTGACTGGTAAATTGACTCCCCTGATCGGTGTTGAATATCTCTGGCTTGGTGTAGTTTTCCAGGGCTCTGCGCGTCCCCACCAAGCAGAAGTGGCGCTCCATACTGTTAGACAGTTCCCAGCTCAGCACAAAGCGGCTGTGCCAGTCTATAACAGCCATCAGGTACAAAAAACCGCCATACATCGGCACATACGTTATGTCGGTCGACCATACCTGGTTGTTGCATACAATTGGCGTGCCCCTTAGCAGGTACGGATAAACTTTGTGGGGCTGCCCATCTGCGCCTAAAGCCTTTTGCTTACGTGGCTGGACAGCCCTGATATTCATTAGCTTCATCAGCCGTGCTATGCGCTTCTCGTTGACCGTATAACCTAATCTGCGTAAATAAGCAGTCATACGCGGCGACCCATAGAATGGCCGCTTGAGATGCTGCTCGTCTATCAGGCGCATGTACAGCAAATTTTCCGCACTGGCCGGCCGGGGCTCAAAATAGTAAGTCGACCTGGCCAGCCCCAATAGTTCGCACTGGCGCTCAATGCTCAATCTTGGTTCAGCCCGGCTGACCGCCATCCGCTTGGCTTCATTGCTCATAGCCAGATTTTTTTTTCAACCAGTTCAACTCAAATTGAAGCTGCCCGATTTGCTCATATAAACGGGAAATCAATTGATCCTGATCCGGAAGTTTCGCCCCTCTTGACTTCTCAAATAAGTCCTGCCCTTCTTTTTGCAGCACCTGCTTCCACTTCACGATCTGGTTGGGATGGAGCTCGTACTTCTGCGCTAATTCCGACAGCGTATGCCGTTCTGTCAAGGCTTCTACCGCTACCTTGTGTTTGAATGATGCGCTAAATGTTCTGCGTTTTCTTCCCATTTCTGGTCTTGATTTTGATGATGAAATTTACAAATTTATCACCTTAAACTCTTGTCCAGTTTTTGGGGGGAGGCTTAAAGCGTTTTTACGCCCCGGAGCTCTGTTGGGTGAGCGTTTGTAAACGGATAGGGTGGTTTGTATTTGTGTCAGATGTTTGGAAGTGTGATGGGGTTTCGTTGTGTGCGTAACTGAGCTAATAGCCATCTAAATCCCCGAAAGCACATTCCCATAACCTAAAAAGGAATAATCCCGGAATTTTAGTAGTCTATCGATGGTTATAAAAAAAGTCTTGAGTTATTTTAGCATAGTACATCACCAAAACCTCATTAACCCATGGAATTGATTCTAAGCAAAAAAGGCGCTGCTGTCAAGCCTTTATTACTTGCCTCATTGTTGGTCATTGCTTTCTGGCTGATGAAAACAGCCTTCAGCCAGTTCTCCGGCGGTATGGTATTGTCAATGACTACTTTGGAAACCGTTGAGCAAATCCTCGAACAAGTCCAAGAAGAAAATAGTGAAACTTCAAGCAGAGGAAGCGGGAAAAAGAAACCAAGTATCAAGGAGGAAATTGAACATGCCAAAGACCGATTATCGAAAAGTGAATACAAAGCAGCGAAATCCAACTACAAAAGAATGGTGGAGCACGTAGATAAGCTTGAAAAATACAAGCAAAACCCACTCAAATACGATAATTTGGGATTGCTGAAAAATGCTCCCAGCGAGCAGGTGAAACAAAAGATCATAGAATCGAGGATCGCTCACTTAGAAAAGGAGATTCAGACATTCTATACCAACATCATCAAAATAATCAACTGAAATGGGCTTGCGAATCGACATCAATGAAGTAGAAAAAGCGCTACAAAACTTATTGGCCGAACTGCGCAATCAGAAAGGCGATGTGATTGAAATGGAGCCTGTAGACTACTACTGGGCCATCGATAGAGATGAATTGTACAACCCCTACAACGACCCCACCCATTTAACTTTAGGGCAGTTGACAGACGACCTGGAGGAGATGAAAAAATTAGCGGATAGTGGGGCAGCGCCGGTTGCTCAGGATTTGGTCAAAATAAGCTCCATTTTGGCTGCTCTTGGGCATAAGGCGGTATGGTGAGGTGACGGCCAATGCCCGATGTACGACATCTTCTTTCTTGTAAAGATTAGGAAGGTAGGAGTGGTAGGGCGGCGTGCGCAGTTGAATGTCAGAGCTTGTCTCCTTATGCATATTCCGGAGTCATTGCCCCCCTTTAGCCAAAGTATAGGCGATGTTGGTTTTAATCTTTAATGCAGCCGCAAACTGGCTGGATAAAGATCAAAACAAAATAATTCAATTTATTTGTATTTATTGCGGTTTTTCCGTATCTTCTCCGTATGATACGGCGCGACATACTCTGGAAAGGCATCATTGAAGATTTAGCAGAAGACTTTTTGCATTTCTTTTTCTCCGAATACATTGACCGGATAGACCTCAGCCGGGGGCTGGAGTTTTTGGATAAGGATTTGGAGCGGATTATGCCGGAGGCGGATACCAAACGGCGGCATGCGGATAAGCTGTTCAAAGCCTGGCTTAAGGATGGGCAGGAGCAGTGGTTTCTGGTACATGTGGAAGTACAAGGCTATCCGGATGATCAGTTCGCTTACCGGATGTTCCAATATTACTATTGCATCATTGACCGATACAATAAGCCGGTGACTGCTGTCGTCATTTACACGGATACTAACCGGGCTTACCACGCTACGGCTTATCAAACTAATTTTTTGGGTACGGAACAAATTTACCGCTTTCAATCGTTTGTATTGATAGACCACACAGCGGAGGAACTACGGGCGTCCAGCAATCCTTTTGGCTTTGCCCTCGAGGCCGCCCGCAATGCAATAGATGTAAGCAGCAAAGATGATCAGCAACTGTTGGTCAGCAAACTGGATATGATGCGCCATCTGCTGTCGTGCGGGCTGAGCAAAGCAAAAATCCGGCGGCTGTATAATTTTATCAACATGTACGTGTCCTTTCAAAATTTAGAGAATAAGCTTAAATTTGAAGAGGAAGTGCGTAAAATCACCAAATCCAGAGCACCTATGGGACTTGAAGAAGCTATCCTGAAGGAAGTGCGTGAACAAAGCCTTGAGCAAGGCATTGATCAGGGCATTGAGCAGAACCAGCGAGCCGTAACCATCCGTTCGTACGAAAAAGGGATGTCTGTAACCGATATTGCCGATATCACCGAGCTGACCGTCGAGGAAGTAGAGCAGATTATAGCTGCCTACAAAGCCCCAAAATAATCCCTATGACCACCGCCGAACGCAAACTAAGACTTGCTCAGCTCCTCCTGCAAACCGAGGACGAAGCCACCCTGCAAGCAGTGGAGGACAGCCTAGAATCACGGTATAAGCGGATAGCAGAGTACTGGGCCATCATACACGCATTGGACTGGGACAAAGAAGGAGATGACAAAGCCGTCCTATCCCCCGCCGTTCAGTTGCTCAGCGAGCAGGATGAAGGCTTTATCCTTGATTTCCACGATTGGTTTGCCGGGCAGCTGTACCGCCTGGACGGGGAGGCTTATGCAGACGCTTCCGTGGAAGAGGGGGAACATTTCTCTTCGGACTTGTTCCTATACGCCCGCTGCGCTGTGCTGGCAAATGGCAAGATATTTTACGAAAGGGTCAAAGCCAACCCTGCTGACTTCCCCAAGGATTTATTTTTTGAGGCCTTGCTTTCGCTTCCCGACTTGGCATATAAGCGCAAAACCGGCAAGGAGCTGCCGCAGCCGCCGAAGTATATCTATGAAACGGGCTTTAATCCCGAGGACTGGGGGGATAAAGCAATAGAATTATGAGTAGACATGGTAACGGCTTGAAAAACGACAAGCCACACCATCTTTACGAGATCAGAGATAAAAAAGAAAGTAGTGTTTTTAAGTATGGCATCTCTGACGACCCTATTGATAAGGATGGTTTATCCGACCGCCTACGCCGTCAAGTAAACTTTATGAACCTCGTTGCAGGCTTTGCAAGGTTCATAGGCAAAATATTGATCAAAGGAATTGCGGGCAGAAAAAAAGCGAAACAGCTTGAAGACGAATATATAGACTCCTATACTGATGAGCATGGACAGCGGCCTCGAGGGAACATAAGGGGCGGTAAGAAGAAAAGATGAGGCATATGACCTAAAAGAAGCGCTTCGGTTGATATCCAAAGGCCAGTTTTCTTCCCAAATGGAGGTGACATTCGAAGGCGTAGATGGAATTGAAGCGCTCGATGCAGTGGCGCTGGGAGAAGCCGGTGTAGGCGTTCCCGAACATTTGATATTTTATGACGACTCCACAATAGTAGATGACGAAGCATTTGATGGGACCTGGGAAAAAAATTATTCTGATATAGAGGAAGAAGCTAGTGCCTTCGGCACTAAATAATCCGTATATTGGCTAAAAATACCAGACTA
>CAZNSK010000038.1:0-43117 GCA_964575505.1 uncultured Phaeodactylibacter sp. | reverse complement strand
TACAGGGCAACGAAGCCTCCTTTTGGGCAGCCGCCATCGTAAACTCACGCTAGGCTAGTCCCGATAGGCTTTTAAGAAGCTGTTCCGGTACCCGGAGCAGCTTCTGTTATTTTCTGGAGGCACTAGGCGCCTTTCCAAACTCCTTCTTAAACGCCCGGGAAAAATAGTGCGGGTCCGTAAAGCCCAGCTCGTAGGCAATTTCTGAGACATTCAGCTCGGTCGTTTGCAGCAAGGCTTTGGCTTTGTGCAGGCGCAGCTTGCGGATAAAGCCCATGGGGGGCGCTCCGGTCAGCGCTTTCATTTTGCGGTAGAGCTGGGTGGAGCTGAGATGTACTTTATCACACAGGTAAGGGATGTCCAAATCGGCATCATCAATTTTCTCCTCGATAATCTGACGGATTTTTTCTAAAAAGCGCTCATCCAGGCTGGGCTTCTCACGACTCAACCTGGTCAAAGGATCAGCAGCAAGTGCATAACGCGCTTGCAGTTTCCGGCGCAGCTCCAGTAGCTTTTCCAGCCGGACAAACAGCTCTTCCTTGTTGAAAGGCTTCATCAGATAGGCGTCGGCACCGGTTCGTAGCCCGGTTAGGCGATCGGCTTCGGTAGCTTTTGCGGTGAGCATAATGATGGGAATGTGGCTGGTGCGCTCGTCTGTTTTTAAGGTTTCACAAACTTCGTAGCCATCTTTTTCCGGCATCATGACATCGGTGATGATGATGTCCGGGACCAACGCCAGGGCTTTATCAATGCCTTGCTGACCGTCAGGCGCAGTCTCAATCTGGTAGTCTTTTTGTAACAGGGCTGTGATGTAAGCCGTCACATCGGCATTATCTTCAATAATAAGTAAGATCGGAGCTTCCTTATCCGCTGGGGTACCTGTAGCTGGAGCCGAGGTGGAAGAAGCAGGGCGGGGCTGCCGGGTAACACCCATTGCCTCCGGGCTTGGGTTCTGCCGAATGGCTGACTCCGGAAATATGGGTGTACCTGCTTCCTTTTTTACGGGAAGGTGGAGGGTAAAGGTTGTTCCGGCTCCGAGCTTGCTTTCTGCCGCAATCGTCCAGCCCAGAAAATGGGCCAGCTCCCGGGTGAACGCCAGCCCGATGCCGGCGCCTTCCCCCCTGCGGGTAGTAGAAGCATCAGCCTGGTAAAAGCGGTCGAAAATATGAGGCAGTTCGCTGGGCGAAATGCCCATACCCGTGTCGGCTACCTTTATTTCCAGGTAGGGCTGCCCCTCCTGGCTCCCCTGGCTCAGCTGGAAATCTATGCGCCCCCCGGCCGGGGTGAACTTCAGGGCATTGGACAATAAGTTATAAACGATCTGTTGTGCCTTATCCGCATCAAAATCCATGATGAGTACCGGTACCTCGGAGGCGAAAGACAGTTGAATCTGTTTCTCGGTGGCAGCCGAGTGGAAGGACTCCGTGAGGTAACGCAGGTAACGGATGAAATCGCCCTGTTCCAGATGGAGCTTCATCTGCCCGCTTTCCAGTCTGGACAAGCCCAGCAGTTGGTTGATCAGCCGGAGCAGGCTATTACTGTTGCGCCGGATGAGGCGGCGCTCCTTTTCGTGGCCGCGGATTTGATCGGCCATGCCCAGGATGACGGTCAGGGGGGTACGAAATTCATGCGTAATATTGGTATACAGGCGGGACTTGAGCGTATTGATCTCCTTGAAACGAAGGGCTTCCGCCTTTACCTTTTGCCGGTTAAGCTGGAATCGGTAGGAAAACACTAGCAAGGACAGGCCCACCAAAAGGTAAGCCAGGTAAGCAGCCGTGGTTGCCCACCAGGGGGATTGGATATGCAGGTGGATGGGCGATTCCAACTCATTCCAAACGCCTATGCTATTCCTGCCCTTCACCGAGAAGGTGTATTCGCCGGGTTCGAGGTTGATCAGGCGGACGCGGTTTTGATTGCCCAGAGGTTTCCATTCGGGGGCATCACCAAAGGATACCCAGGAGTATTGATAGCTGTGCTTCGATTGGCCGAAGAGGTCGAGGATGGCAAAGTCCGCTTCGATGATACTCTCCCGGTGGGAAAGGGTGAGCCGTCTGTCTTTCAGAGATTTGGGCTCCACCTTTGTCATTTTATTGGTCTTCGAATTGAAATAGGACAGCCGGGCGATTTTTATCGGGGAAGGCTGCTCCACCGGGCTTTGCAGTTCATGGATGTTGAAGGCGTGAAACCCCTTAGGCCCGCCGGTGAAAATATCTCCAGTTTCTTTATTGGCATACAGAGCGCTTTCCCAACTCACCAGGCCGTCATTCTGATCGTAATTGGTAAAGGTTTCCGTGATGGGGTCGAACCGGGACAAGCCTTTACTGGTAGTCACCCAGATCTTGTCCTCGCTGTCGATAGCGATGCGGTTCAGGCTGTTGTCCTGCAAACCATGTGATTCATCGTAACGGGTAAACTTCCCGGTTTCCGGGGAATACTTATTCAGCCCATTGCCCTTGGTGGTGATCCAGATGTTCCCTTCCGCATCTTCCGTAGCATCCAAAGTATAACCACTGGAAATTGAATAAGGGTCATTGGGGTCGTAATTGAAGATATCTACTGTAGCTGAAAGACATCTACCAGTACCCAGATTTGATTTTTACTGTCGATAAAGGACCTAAAAAGATGGCTGGCGGAAATGCCACCGTTTTCGCTGTCTATTTTGTATTGTCTGTACTTCTCGATAATTCCAGTTTCTTTATCCCAGTCCTCTTCCTTTATCTGCCAGAGGCCGGTTCCGTCTGTAGCCACCCAGAGGTCGCCATCCTGATCAAAGCGGGCATCCAGCGTGCGGGAGTGTTTGAAGGCTCCATCGGCGGAAAACAGCTCGACGGAATGCTCGGTAGCCGGGTCAAATACGTATACCGTCCCCCAGTTGGCCAGCACCAGCCGGTCATCTGGCATAGGGACTACGCTCTGTATGTGCCGCTGTGTGAAGTAATGGGTGGTATCTCCGGTTTTCAGATCGTAGCCGTAAAGGCCTTTCCCGGTACCGCACCAAAGGGTACCGCTTTCGTCCTGGTACAGGTCGTAGATCGCGACGGTCGCCTCCGCATTTCAGTCGGTATTGAAAAACTGAAAGAATCGGAAAAAGGCTTCCCTGGGGTCAAAGCGAAGAACCTCCGGCGTGCCAATCCATACACTGCCGCCCTGCCCCTCGTAGAGGAACCGAGGTTCATCCTGCCCGTTGGCAACCCCCATATCGACTGGCCTTGCGGCATATTGCTCCAATCGGCTCCGGTCGGGAGGGAGCCGCCATAAGTGAAGGCTGTCCAGTATCCAAAGCGCGCTGTCCTGCCCTTCCATGATTTTCAGGGGCATGCCATTTACAGCTCCCTTTTCTGTTTTGATGGGGTATTCAAGAACCCTGCCCTCTCGAGGGTCATAATACCTGAGGCCGCCGTCAGGGCCGCCCATCCATACTTTTCCGGCATGGTCAATACAAAACGGATTGGCCCGGTAGTATGCAGGTGACGCTGAATCATCATCAAGGGCACCAAAGAATAAAAAAGAACCGCTATCAAGATCGTAAATCTCAAAACCTGCATCGGTGGCCAGGTAAACTTGTTTTTCGTTCAACCTGATTTGGAAGACCCTATCTCCCTGTAGCTTGCCTTTGATGCCCCGTTCAGCTTTGAAGTAAATTTACTCCCGGGTATTGGGGTTGAAATAGGCTAGGCCCTCTTCTCCGCCTATCCAAACCCCTCCCGAATCATCCTGCACCAGACGAGTGGGGGATTCAAAAAAAAAGCGCTTGGTTTTGGGCCCAAAAGCACATTGGCCCGCCCAGTATAAGGGCTACAAGGGTTAGCTTTGCACACAGCAATTTGGAGGGGGGATTAGGTGTGTTCATTGTGTAACTGGGTGTTAGACTTGACTTTGCCAATCGGATCGCGCCATTCTTACGCGCTACCTCTACCGTTAACCGGGCTCAGTCAGTTACTGATGAAAATTAGCAAAAAATCATGGGTAGGGCACTATTATCCTCTGCGTAAACAAATTGCACCAATCAAAAAGTCATAATAGTGGGCTTCACCTCTGGTCAGGCTATAGATTCTGCGAAGTGCAATTAACCCTTTACACCGTTCTTTTACTGTCGATTTACCGAACGCCTTTTCCGTTACCTCTGGATTAAAAAAATATTTAGCGGATACGCTGAAAAGGATGGCGGTTGTCCTAACTGATGGATAGCCAATTGGGCGGGGGCCGTGCAAGTGAATCATAAGGTGTTGGGCTTACCCCAAATGCCGCCTCAGCTCCTGCAGCTCTTCGTCCGTCAAATACCGCCACTGACCGGGCTTGAGCTTCCCAAGGTGGACATTCATGATGCGGACGCGCTTGAGGGTCACCACGTCGTAGCCCAGATAGTCGCACATGCGCCGGATTTGCCGGTTGAGCCCCTGCGTGAGCACAATGCGGAAGGCCTGCCGCCCAATCTTTTCCACCTGGCACTTTTTGGTTACGGTGCCCAGGATGGGGATACCCTGGCTCATGCGCTTGACAAAAGAAGCGTTGATGGGCTTATTGACAGTGACGATGTACTCTTTTTCGTGCTCGTTTTGCTCGCGCAGGATTTCGTTGACGATATCGCCGTCGTTGGTCAGAAAAATCAGCCCGGTGGAGGCTTTGTCCAGGCGGCCAATGTGGAAGATGCGCTCGGGGTAGTTGAGGAAGTCGATGATGTTGTCCTTATCCCGGCGGTCGGTGGTGCAGGTGATGCCGGGGGGCTTGTGGAGGGCAAGGTAGACCGATTTAGGCCTGGCTTTTAGGGGCGCACCGTCTAGCAGGACCTCATCGCCAGGGTTGACGCGATTGCCCTTTTTGGCAGTAGTGCCATTCAGCTGTACCCGCCCGGCCTCAATCATACGGTCTGCTTCCCGCCGGGAACAGATACCGGTGGAACTGATGAATTTGTTGAGGCTGATGGAAGGGTCGGACATGCTTTTTAGCAAATGTAGCAAATGCCCCATAGAAAGATAAAATGATCTGAGTTATCTAAACTTGAAAGATGCAGAAAGCACCACTTTCGGAAACCAAGTTAAAAAAAGCTTTGTTTACAAGTCAAAATATGAATGATGGAAGGCAAGCTGGAAATCAATAATATCATGAAGCTTATTCATGCACTAAGCCTGGAAGGCAAGTTAGAAATAATGAGCAGGCTTTCCAGCGAAATAAAGTCAGATATACCTCCTCAAAGCAACGACATCGAAAAATCGGTTTTGATAGACCGCCTATACGGAGCCTGGAAAGATATTGATGAAGATGTTTTTAACAGTATTCTTGAAAGCAGGACTTTCAATTGAAAACTGGACCAATCCTGTATTCAATAAGTTCGCGGAAAGAAACACCTAAGGCGGCAATTTGCCTATCAGGGACTTTAACGCTACTACGCTTGCAGGATAGGCGAAAACAAAAAAGCCCCGGACTCGGCCGGGGCGTAAGTTCAACTTGGTTCAATTTGGTAAAAGTAGTGTAGGGCTGAGCGCTAAAGCCTGCTAGCTGGCCAGTACCTTTGGCGCAGCCGCAAGGATTTCATCGCTGCTTTTGTCAGCGAATTTTTCAAAGTTTTTATTAAAGCGTTCGGCCAGGTCATTCGCCTTGGCATCATAAGCATCCGCATCTGCCCAGGTTGCCTTGGGGTTCAGCACCTCACTGGGTACGCCCGGGCAGCTAGTTGGCATGCTCAGTCCAAAGATTTCGTGGGTGTGGTAGCCCACGGTATCCAATTCGCCGCGCAGGGCTGCCGTGATCATGGCACGGGTGTGCTTCAGGCTCATGCGGTGGCCCGTGCCGTGGGCGCCGCCCGTCCATCCGGTATTCACCAGCCAGACATTGACGTTGTGGGCCTGCATTTTCTCACCCAGCATCTCAGCATATTCTGCCGGGTGCAGGGGCATGAAGGGCGCGCCAAAGCAGGCTGAAAAAGTCGCCTGCGGTTCGGTGACGCCTGCCTCTGTACCCGCTACCTTTGCCGTATAGCCCGACATGAAGTGGTACATGGCCTGGCCCGGCGTCAGCTTGCTGATCGGCGGCAGTACGCCAAAGGCATCGCAGGTCAGGAAGAAAATATTAGTGGGGTGCCCGCTACGCGAGGGCTCCAGTGCATTGTCGATGTGGTAGATAGGGTAGGAGACCCGGGTATTTTCTGTAATTTCACTGTTCTCAAAGTCCGGGGTGCGCGTACCGGGATAACACTTGATGTTTTCCAGGATAGCCCGGTGCTTGATGGCGTGGTAGATTTCCGGCTCTTTCGCTTCGGTCAGGTCGATGGTCTTAGCGTAACAACCGCCTTCAAAGTTGAAAATGCCATTTTCGGACCAGCCGTGCTCATCGTCGCCAATAAGCTGCCGGTTGGGGTCGGCAGAGAGCGTCGTCTTGCCAGTGCCGCTAAGGCCAAAGAACACGGCGGTGTCGCCGGCTTCCCCTACGTTGGCGGAACAATGCATGGACAGCACCTCGTGGTGCTTGGGGAGCACGTAGTTCAGCACGGAGAAAATCCCCTTTTTGATTTCGCCGGTATAACCCGTGCCACCGATGATGATTTGCTTTTCGGTGAAGTTGACGATCGCGAAGTTATGCTGCCGCGTGCCGTCTACGTCGGGGTCGGCAAAAAAGCCCGGTGCGCAGAGCACACTCCACTCGGGGTCGAATTGCCGCAGCTCCGCTTCGGTAGGGCGCAGGAACATATTGTAGGCAAACTGATTGCTCCAGGGGTATTCCGTTACCACCCGGAGGCTCATCCGGTAAGCTTCATCGGCACAGACGTAAGCGTCGCGCACAAACACCTCCTTATCTGAGAAGTAGTCAATAATTTTGCCCTTGAGCTGGTGGAAATACTTCGCGTCAATTGGTTTGTTGATCGGGCCCCAGTCTACGGTGCCCTGAGTGGCCTCGTCTTCTACGATAAAACGGTCCTGAGGAGAACGGCCGGTAAATTCGCCGGTCTCCACGGCGATCGCCCCGGTATCCGTCAGGAAGCCCTGCCCCCGCCGGATGGCTTCCTGCACGAGCGCTTCCGGGCTGAGATTCCAATAGGCACCCTTAACCTGCTTGATGCCCATTGTTTCCAGTGTTGCAGCAGGATTTTTGATGTCAAACTTTTCCATTGTAGGAAGGTTAGTTTAGCTATTGCGAGAAATGCACTGCCACTGCGGCAGCACAATTTTAAGAACGTGGAGGCAAAGAAAGATGTTTTTCTCAATTAGAGAAAATTTCTCTGACAGAAATTTTTTAATTTTGAGCATGCTTAAGGACATCGACACCGTCAAACTCATCTTCGGCCTGAAGGTGCATCAGCTGCGGCAGGAGCAAGACCTTTCCTACCAGCAGTTATCGGAGCGCACCGGGCTGGCTATTTCTTACCTGCACAACATTGAGAAAGGCAAGAAGTACCCCAAAGCCGACAAAATCCTGGCGCTGGCCAGGGCGCTCGGCACGGATTACAACTACCTGGTCTCCCTCGATGCTGACAAACGGCTCAAGCCCATCATCGACCTGATTCATTCGGATTTTCTGAAAATTTTCCCGCTGGAGCTGTTTGGCATCAACACCCCTAAGTTGATAGAGCTGCTCTCCGTTACCCCCGACAAAGTGAATGCCTTCATCAGCACCGTCATCAAGATTGTGCGGAACCATCACTTGCAGGGCGAGGATTTCTACAAAGCTGCCCTGCGGTCGTATCAGGACCTGAACGACAACTACTTCGATGAGCTGGAAAAAGCAGTACAGGCGTTTAAAACCGAGAACCAGCTGCCTCAGGAGCCCCCTATAGCCACGGCTGAACTCGAACGTCTGCTGATGGCCCGCTACGACGTGAAAGTCGACCGCACTTTTCTGGGCAGCCAGGCTTCGCTTGAGGAGATCCGGTCCTATTACGCCCCCCAGGCCCGGGCGCTTTACCTCAATAGCGAGCTGTCTAGCGCTCAGGAAAATTTCCTGCTCGGCAAAGAGCTGGGGTTCCAGTACCTGGGGCTGACGGAGCGCCCCTACGAAACGCGGATGACAGAGGTAGACTCTTTCGACAAGCTGCTGAATAACTTTAAAGCTTCCTATTTTTCAGTCGCCCTGCTTATCGACGAGCGGGAGATGATCGAAGATATTGAGACCATGGCGCGGTGGCGGTCCTGGGATAGTGAAGCCTTCCTAGGGCTGTTCCGAAAATACAACGTCACTTCAGAAATGCTGATTCAGCGCCTGGCGAACCTCCTGCCCCAGCACTTCAACATCCGGGATTTGTTCTTCCTGCGCTTCTTTGCCCGGCCGGATTTGCAAAAGTTCGAAATGACCAAGGAGATGCACCTGTCGCAGCTCCACAACCCCCACGCCAATCAGCTGGATGAACACTACTGCCGCCGCTGGATATCCATCAACCTGATCCGGCAGCTCAAAGCCCGGCAGGGCATCGATAACTTGGAGGGGCCGATCGCCGGCGCCCAGATTTCTCGGTACTGGGGCACGCCCAATGCCTACCTTTGCATTACGATCGCCAAGTCGGAGCACCGGCAGCCCGATAATAGTTCCAGCATCACCATTGGCTTGCTCATCAATGACCCGTTAAAACGGCTGTTCCGCTTTCTGGATGACCCCAATTTACCTACCAAAGATGTTCATACGACCTGCGAGCGCTGCGGCATTTCCGACTGTGGGGCCAGGGCGGTAGCGCCAACCGTGCTGCAGCACCACCGGAAAAAAGAACAAATCAAGGCCACGCTGGAGCAGCTCGAAGAGCGGATCGTCTCCTAAACGGATGGGCTACAAATTAACGGGTTGGCCACTGCGGCTGGCCTCGATAATCGCCTTGACGATCCGGATATCCTTCAGGCCGTCTTCTCCGGGGACCCGCACCGGGCGGTCTTCCAGGATAGCCAGCGCATCATTATCCATTTGCCGGGCTTGCTGGTCATTGACCGGCTTGTTGAGCAGAGTCCCGTCGCTGGTCCGGCCCTTTACGCCACTGTAGGTTTGCATAGGCTTCAGTTGGTACCACCCATCCGCGCAGTCGGCCCGCAGCAGGTTCATCGTTTCCACGACGCTGGTCTTGCCAACTCCCCGGATACCATCGGGAAAGGCAAGTTCAAAAGCCGTCGTCACATCTACCTCGTTGGGCACCCTGCGCTGAGCTGATAAAACCCGCAGGGGCTCCATCCCGGTGGTATACCGCAGCGCGTTGATCGGGTAAACGCCCATGTCGTAGAGGGCGCCGCCCCCCATATCGGCCTGAAAGCGCCAGCCGGTACCTCGCCCCGGCCCGGCGTAGCCTGCGCGGGCATCTACCGATCGGATAGGGCCGTAGGGCTGCGACTGCGCATAACCCATGACGGTTTGGGTATTGGGCTCGTGCTGCATACGGTAGCCGATGCTGAGCTTCACCCCATTCTGATTGCAGGCATCGATGATGGCCTGGCATTCTTCTACATTCATGGCCATGGGTTTCTCACACCAGACATGCTTGCCGGCGTTGGCGGCGCGGATAGCGTACTTCGCGTGCAAGCCGGTGGGCACGACGATGTAGATGATGTCGATATCCGGGTTGTCTGCAATCTCGTGCATGGTGTCGTAGGAGTACACATTCTTGTCTGGTATGCCGTAGCGCTCCTGCCAGGTTGGGATTTTCTCCGGGCTGCCGGTCACAATACCAGCGAGGTAGCAATGCTCTGTCATTTGCAGGCCTGGCGCCAGCTGCCCGCCCGCGTAGCTGCCCAGCCCGACGAGGGCGACACCCAGTTTCTTGGGCTGGGGGCGGGTGCAGCTGAGCAGAGGGGCGGCAGTCAGGGCAGTAGCGGCCAGAGCCGTGCGTTGCAAAAATTGGCGGCGTGAAATCATAGGTGTTTTTTTATGCTCAACAATTCACTTTTCAATTTGATCGCGGAGCCTTTGCACCAGGATTTTGGGAGGGTGCCGGATGTCCAGGGTAATAGCGCCGGCCGGTGGCTCCAGGTCGTCAAACTGGGATTGCAGCAGCGCAGGGGGCATAAAGTGGCCCTCTCGGTTTTCCATGCGCTCCCGGATCAGTTCGAAGCCGCCCTCCAGGTATACCCAGACTACCCGGGATTCGATCCCGGCGCTCAGCTGCTGCCGGTAGGAATGCTTCAGGGCCGAACAGGCGAGCACCAGGCTCTGCCCATGCCGCAGTTGGGCTTGTACGAATCGGTGGATGGCTTCCAGCCAGCCCCAGCGGTCTTCGTCGTTTAGGGGTTGCCCCGCCGACATCTTCGCCACGTTAGCCGGGGGGTGGAAGTCGTCCCCATCGTAGAAAGGCAGGCCTGAGGCTGCTGCGTACGCCCGCCCAATCGTTGATTTGCCCGACCCGGCCACCCCGATGATGTAGATTACCTTTGCCATCGCTTACCAAAGGTGGTGGACATGGGCTTTGATGGCCGCTTCGTAGACCTCCCGCACGCCCTGCCAGGTTCTATCCGGGGGCGGTGGCTGATTGGCTGCCTCCAGGTTGTCAATGACCTGCCCGGGCTTGGAGGCGCCGGGGATGACGCAGCTTACTTCCGGCCGGCGCAACACCCATTGCAAAGCAGCCCGGGTGAGGGAATGCCCATCCGGGAGCAGCTCCGCCACCCGGTCTGCGGCGGCCAGCCCGGTCTCGAAGGGGAGGCCGGCGAAGGTCTCTCCACGGTCGAACCACTCGCCGTCTCGGTTGCCATGCCGGTGGTCGCCAGTGCCGAAAGTACTCGCTGTGGAGAATTTGCCTGTGAGTAGGCCACTGGCCAGGGGTACACGCACAATCAGCCCTACGTCCCGCGCATCCGCAGCCGGGAATAGCTGCTCCTCCGGCCGTTGGCGGAACATATTGTAAATGACCTGCACGGTGGCAACATTATCGTAGGCTATCGCCTTCAGGGCTTGTTCTACCTTTTCCACACTGACCCCAAGGTGGGCGATTTTGCCTTCGGCTTTCAGGTCTTCAAACAGCCCAAATATTTCCGGGCGGTAGTAGACCTCCCAGGGCGGGCAGTGCAGCTGTATTAAATCGATGCGCTCCAGGCCCAGCCGCTTCAGGGAATCTTCGACATACTGCCGCAGCGCTGCCGGGGTGTAGCCTTCGCTGCGGTGGGGCTGGATTTGGCGGCCGCATTTGGTCGCCACGTAGATACGCTCGCCGGAGGCACGGACGGCTTCGCCCACCGCCTTTTCACTTTCGCCGGCTTCGTACACATCAGCCGTGTCGATAAAATTGACCCCCCGGTCTATAGCCGTGCGCAGGATACGGCCGGCCAGTTGGTGGTCGAAGCCACTGCCCCAGGTGCCGCCCACCTGCCAGGTGCCCAAGCTGATTTCGGAGATCTTGAATCCGGTTTTACCTAAGGTACGGTATTGCATAAAGTCTTGGTTTTAGGTTGAAGAAATCATGGACCGCAGCCGCTCTACGGTCTTCCAGTTGCGCGTCGTGGCGGGCACCTTCAGTTTGCGCTCAATAAAGGTATTGCTGAGCTTGGTACGGCCATAGCCATCCGGGCAATAGAGGTAAACCGCTTTGCCGATATGGCGGAAGCGCTCGTTTGCTTTGCGTACAGCTTCCAGGGCCCCAAACGCATCGGCTTCGGGCACGGCTTCCAGGAAGGTGACCAGCATGCGCCCCGGCGCTTCGGCAGCTTCAGCTTGCATCGGGTTGGCTTCCGCTATGGCTTCCAGCTGTTCGGCGCTAAGCACCAGAACCGGCACCTGAAAGCCATAAGCAGATTCGATGGCGGCAGCAATCTTCGCAGCAAGTTGCCCCTCGGGGGCAGGCGGGTGCTCAAATACCACGTTTCCGCTTTGGATATAAGTTTCTACGGCCTTCAGCCCCGCCGCGCCCAAGTGCTGGCGCAGGTCCGCCATCTTTATTTTTTTCTTCCCGCTGACGTTGATGCCCCTCAGCAGGGCAATGAAAGTTGGCATAGCTTTAATTTTTCCATTCTACAGTAGCCTGCAGCCCCTCCTGGGCATTAGGCCCTACGTAAATATCGAAGGTGCCGGGCTCCGCCACAAAGGTGCCGTCCGGAAGGTAAAAACCCAGTTCTTTTTCCGTTAGCTGGAAAGTAATTTTTCGGGATTCGCCAGCCTGCAATTTTGCTTTTTCAAACCCTTTGAGCTCTCGCTCGGGGCGCGCCACGCTTGCCGCCACATCATGGATATAGAGCTGAACGACTTCCGACCCGCTGCGGTCCCCGGTATTGGTGAGGGTGAGGGCAACCTCGATGGTGCCGCTGCGGCTGCTCACCTGCAGGCCGTCGTAGGCAAAAGTCGTATAGCTAAGGCCATAACCAAAGGGATAGAGGGGAGTATTGGGCGCATCGATATAGTGGGTCCAGAAGATGTCATTGGGCGGCGTTGGGCGCCCGGTGCTGAAGTGATCGTAGTGGATGGGCACCTGGCCCACATTGCGGGGGAAGGTCATGGGCAGCCGGCCCTCCGGGTTGTGGTCGCCGTAGAGGACCTGCGCGATGGCATGGCCTGCCTGGGAACCCAACTGCCAGGCCTCCACGATAGCGGGTATACGGTCAACCGCCCAGGGTAGGGCCAGCGGCCTGCCGTTGTTAAGCACCAGTACGATGTTGGGGTTGTTGGCGTAAACCTTTTCTAGCAGTTCTTGCTGTAAGCCCGGCAGGCCAAGGTCTGTCCGGCTACGGGCCTCCCCGCTCATAAACCCATGCTCGCCCAGCACCATGATGACCACGTCCGCGCTTTGGGCCGCCTCTATGGCCTCCGCCATGCCAGACCGGTCGGTGGTGTTGATCTCCACTTCGGTGAGAAAGCTGGCTTCATTGGTCCACAGTTTGGGCCCCATAGCGTAGGCCAGCTCGTTGCCTCCGTAGGCACGCAGCCCTTCGAGTACAGACACGGCAGTTCCGTCATCCGAGCCAATCCGCCAGCTGCCCAGTGGGCTGCTTTTATCTGAAGCCAGGTGCCCAATGAGGGCAATGTCCAACCCTTCTTTTTTGAGGGGGAGCAGCTGGCCTTCGTTTTTTAGCAGCACGATCGACTTTTTGGCCATGTCGAGCACGGTTTCCTGATGGGCCTCGTTGTAGAGCAGTCGTTGTTCCCGCTCCTCGTCGCAGTAGCGGTAGGGGTCTTCGAAAAGGCCCAGCATATACTTAGCCCGCAGGATGCGGCGCACGGCATCGTCGATGAGGGCTTCATCCACAGCGCCGTTTTCCACCAGCTCGGGGAGGTGGTTGATGTAAGCGTAGGACTCCATATCCATATCAGAGCCGGCGATGGCGGCCTGCCGGGCAGCGGCTTCAACATCTTCGCTGAAGCCGTGAATTTCCATTTCGCCGATGGAGCCCCAGTCTGAAACCACGAAGCCCTCGAAACCCCATTCGCCTTTCAGCAAATCCCGCTGCAAGTAGCGGTTGCCCGTGACCGGTCGCCCGTTGAGCAGATTGAAGCCATTCATAAAGGTACCTACGCCGGCTTCTACCGCACTTCTGAAGGGGGGCAAAATGACATTGTGAAGGGTCACCGTGCCCACATCCGTAGTATTGTAGTCCCGGCCGGCCTCCGCAAACCCGTAAGCGGCAAAGTGCTTGGCGCAAGCCAAGATGGTATTGTTGGCGCTGAGGTCCTCTCCCTGAAACCCACGGACGCGGGCGGCAGCCACCTTGCTGCCGAGGTAGGGGTCTTCGCCAGCCCCTTCCATCACCCGGCCCCAGCGGGCATCCCGGGAGATGTCTACCATAGGCGCAAAGGTCCAGTTCAGGCCCGTGGCCGAGGCCTCGATAGCCGCCATGCGGGCGGAAGCCTCAATCGCCTCCAGGTCCCAGCTCGCGGCCTCAGCCAGTGGTATAGGGGCCAGGGTTTTGTAGCCGTGGATGATATCGGCGGCAAATATCAACGGAATGCCCAGGCGGGACTCCTCGACGGCCAGTTTTTGCATCGCGCTCACTTCCTCTACACCTCTTACATTGAGTACGCTGCCCACCCGGCCGTTGCGCAGGTCGTCGTATTTTCGTTTGGCGTTGCCTTCGGCCGGAGCGGGGCCGGTTGCCTCCCAAAAGCCACTGTACTGGTTCATTTGGCCTACCTTTTCCTCCAGTGTCATTTTAGAGAGCAAGGCTTCGATAAATTGATCCATAGTTTCGTTTTGTGCCTGCGCCGCTCCCAGTGGAAGCGCGCAAAGGAGAAAATAAAATAGAGGTCTCATATGGCTAGCGGCTTGATTCGTTAATGCTTGAACGTATGAAGTGCAGTACCAGCAAGGGCGCCATAGGTAAATACCTGACCAATAGTCCGGGCTAGCCGCACTTGGTTTCATCGCTCAATGGTCAAAAGGCCGGTGGCTGCGAGGAGCTGCCCATCGGGTTGGCGGGCTTCAATCCGGCAATGGCTGGTTAATTCGAGCCCGAAGGGATCAAAATCAGCAACGGGCAAATGAAAGACCAGCGGGGCTTCGGGCGTAAAGTGGTGAAAATCTCTGGAAGCGCTGGGCTGTAGTGTCCGGCTGACTTCTACTGCGCCATCTGCGTTGGCATTTTGGGCCTTGCCGTTTTTTATTGGATGGCCTTTGCTGCTGAGCATCTTGACTTTGACCTGTACAGGAGCAGCAGCGGAGAATTTGCCGGCCAGGCGCACTTGCAGCAGCGCATCGCCGCTAAGGCCCTTAACAAAGGCGAATTGGGTGTTTTCGATAGCCGCCAGGCCGCTCCGGTAGGGCAAATGAGCCACCTGGAAGATTTCGCGCCCCTGTCCGGGCTGTATTTTGAGTTCTTCGGCGATCGCATTCAGCTTTTGTTCGGGCAGCTTGAATTGCTTCAACCCAACCACAAGCTGATCGGCGGGCAACGCACTGCCCAGGCGCACGGTCTTGCTGCCGGATGGCCTGGGCAGCGGGGGCGGGGCATCGCCTTCTTCATTTTCTATAATGGTATACCCTACTACCAGGCCGGTAGCCATCATCCCGCTCAGTACCGCAAGGTTCCTGGGGTTGCGGAGAGCTGTTTTTCCGTAATGGGCAAGTTGGCGCATTTGGGCCGCCGTTGCTTTAGGTGCGTATTTAATGGATAGCTGTGCATTAGAGCTGACCGGGCCTACCTTCTTCAGTTCGTCCAAACTATTGACGGTGGTGCGCCGCAGCGCCTGCTGGCCAAAGGAGCTTGATTTGTTGTACACCACAGCTTCATCGCTTTCGGCAGCGACCAAATACTCAATCAGGTCGTCGGTGGTTTTGATCCCTTCTTCGATGGGGGCATTGCCGCAAGCCAGCAAACAGAGGCTAAGGGCAATGCCTGTGATAGTTTTTGTCATGTCTTGTGGTTTTGGCAGTAGCGCTCCAGCAGGGAGTCGGCGAGGGGCAGCCCCATTGCTTTCACTCGCTGCCAGTCTTGGCAAGCCTGGAATTTGTCTTTCAAATAATGCACGTAAACGTAACCGCGGTTAGTCAGGGCGAGGGGGTGGCCCGGTGAAATAGCCAGCGCCTGGTTGAAGTCCCGCAGGGCCGATTCCCAATCGGGGCGGTGTTGCTTGAGCAGGATGGTGGCGCGTTCGATGTAAGCTTCGGTAAAGGTGGGCTCCCGTTCAATGATCTCCGAAAAGGTACGCAGCGCCTTGGCGTGCTCGCCCGCCCGCCGCTGCTGCAGGCCCGCCAGGAAGAGGTCGATGACCTGCCGGTGCGCCTCCGAAAAGGCTTCCATCTGCTGTTGTGGGTCGGTCTCCCATCGCTGGTATTGCTGCAGTAGTTCGGTGGCTTTCTCCAGCAAGCGGTTGTGGAGGGTGGCTTGCTGCGAACTCTGGCTGGCAGCGCGGAGCCGCCCGAGTAGTTGGCGGGCCTCGAACGAAACCGGGAGCCATTGCTTCAACTCTGCGCTCTGCTGCAGTTTCGACAGCGCCTCTTCCATCCTTCCGCTCGTAAGGATGCGTTTCAGTTCCTGGCTATGGTATACTTTGGGCTGCTTCATTGGGCTCGCGTTCTTACGCGATATTACGAAATTCCTGCCAGAAATTGGTATTGCCCCGCCCGCTTAGCCTTGGGCGGCACCGGGACAGCAGCCGGCGCAATGCCTGGTGGATGGAGCCGTGCGTATTTGAGCCTTATGCCGGGCGCCCGCAAGGGCTCAGGCTTGAGGATGCGATCAAATAACCCGGCCCAGGCTCAGTAAGTTATCCTTCCTTTTTCAGGTTGGCCTTGACGTAGTTGACGACCCGCCGGACCGTCTTGCGCCGGATTTCCTGCTCGAGGTCCCGGTTTATCTCCCGGAGAGTATACTGAAATTTGAGCAGCAGGCTGTCTTTCCGGATGTCTACTACCTTAAGGTTGTAGCTCTCAGGCTCGATATGGGCCTGATACTCCGAAACGGATTGGATCAGGTCGGTTTCCAGGGCTTCCACGGTCTGAATGGAAGCCGCCATCAATTCAAATTCGATGCTGACTTTCTTGATTTCCCGCCGCGTATAATTGACGATTTCACTGGAAAATACTTTGTTGTTGGGCAGGAAGATCACATCATCGTCTTCATTAAGCAAAGCAATTTTCGTCAGGCTGATATCGATAATTTTGCCTTTTTGCTCCCCGATTTTAATGTAATCATCAATGCTGATTTCCCGGGAAAAGCTGATGATGATACCGCTGATAATTTCCGAAACATAGTCTTTGGAGATAATGGCGATAGCGGCTGCCACAATGCTCAGGGAAGTAAACAAGGTTCTGAGGTCTATACCCCAGAACCCGAGCACGGTGGTCAAAAAGGCCCCGGCCAGTAAGATATAGTACACATTTTTCAGCCCAATGATAACGTTATCCGCTTTATGGGCAGGCAGCTTTTTGCTGCGCCGGTAGAGGGCGCTGAGCATGGTGACTGCCAGGCTGCCGCCCAGCATGAAGATCAAAAAGCCGAGGGTCAGCTGGGCGTAGTCTTGGTAGGGCGGCGCAAGGTACTTATCTGGGGGCAGCAGCAGCCGCAGCGCCAGCAGCCCGATCAGCAGGGCTGACCGGGCGATGGTGTTGAAAACCGTTTTTTGGGCAGGGGTCATGCTTGAGCTTTCCCGCTTAAAACGTCGCAGGTATCGGCGCTGTTGAATGCGCCAGCAAATAACGGGCGATTTGTTGGGCTGCGCGGTTGGCAATGAGCTTTCCCGAAAGGGCTTCCATGGGCTGTATGCCGCCGATGCTCAAGGTATTTACTTCGGACAGTACCCGTTGCTGCTCATCGTTGACCAAGGTGTCCATGCCGAACATAAGGATGCCCATAGGGGTAAGCAGGTCCGACAGTTCCCGGGCCATCTGCCGTTCGCGCTGATCGGGCCGGGCCATTATGCCCCGACCGCCCTGTGCAGCATTGCAAAGCCAGGCACCCTGGGGCGGCATCCGCAGCACGGAGCCCAGTATGCGGCCGTTGACGACGACTGTGCGTTTGTCGCCCTGGGTGACGTTTTTAAGGAACCGCATGCCTAAATAGCCGCCCCGCGCGAAGCCTGCCTCCAACTGACGGCGGTAGTGGTACAGCGGGTAGGTCTGCTGGCCATCCGTGACCAGGCCGGCGCCGACCTTCAAAATGCCGTGCCCTCCGTAGCTGTGCAAGGGCTTCAGGACGATAGGATACTGGGCTTGCAGGTGTTCAACCTCTGAGTAGCTGCCGCATAATTTCGTGTCCGGTGCCCACTGTGGCAGTTTCGTGATAAAGGCTTTCGTGCTTGTGGCTTCGATGCCGGAAGGGCGGTTGATGATGCGCGCTTCGGGATAAACAGCCCGGAGAAAATCGAAAAAGCCGTCTGGAATAGGGTGGGGGAGCCGTAGCCATATCCAGTCGTAATCACTCAGGGCTGCAGGCACAGTTTCCTGCTCAAAGTGATAGGCGGCCTGCCGGAAATGCATTTCCCCATCCAGTGCCCAGGCCCGCAGCGGGACCTGCTCATAGCGGTAAAAGAAGGGGTGGTTGGCCGTATTCCCACGGCTGGCTACATGGACATGGGCGATGCCCGGCTGTCGGCGAAGCGCTGTGCAAAGCGCATAGATGGAGTTGTGCTCTGTGTGGTTGCGGTGGTCGGTTAGGACCAGCACGCTAAGTTTTCTGTTCATTTTATCCATCTGCGGATTAAAGCGCAGAATGGGGGCAAATTGTAGAACTTCCCGGACAAATACAAGTGTACAGGGCAATCAATTGGGCTGATTTTTTGATCGTTTTTCCTGAAGCCCCGCTGCGCCTCTTTCTTGCTTTGGGCTCACTATCCTGCCAGCTTTAAATGCCGCGGGGGCAGACAGGGCAGGAGAGGGTTTATGCGGCTGAGTAGTATATTTAGAAGGCTGATAATGAATGCAGTTCAATCTCTTACGCATTCTTCAATCCATGAAAAAGTAACGTTTATGATCCAGATGATACGGTGCGTTCTCCTTTGGAGCCTTCCGGCACTGAGCCTCCTGTTGGGGGGCGGGCCACTGAATGCTCAACTGATTGTGCACGAAGATTTTGAAACAGGCACTGCGGGCGCTGATTTGCATGATTACCCCAGTGGAGATTTTTCCAACAACGACTGGCGGGTCCAAAACAACAGCACGGATGGGTATGTCGTGGTGGATGATGCGCCATTGGTCTATCCGGGGCTGGCCACTTCGCCTAACTATGCCTCGGGCGGCGACGCCTATCAGTGGTCGGGTATTCGGCTGCCCACGCAGTGGGATGGCCCCTTTGCCCAGGGCGCTATTGACTATACGAAAACCAACGGCCAGATCGGCTACAACGGCACTACTTCTGAGACGCTTTGGATGAGCGTGCTCTGCCGCAATGAAGCAGCAGGCAACAACCGGTATACTTTTGCTTTGGGGCCGGGCACGGCCAGTGACTTTTGCACCATTAAGGGAGAAGAACAGGGGACCTGGAACCTGGAAATAGACGGGGAGGTATACCCTGGCAGCGTACCGGTGGTGGTCAACCAAACGGTGCTGGCCGTGCTGAAAATGGAATTTGTGGATGAGGGGGCCACCAACCTTGAGCTTTTCGTCAACCCCGCTGAGCTGGGGGGCGCGGCCCCGGCAACGCCCGATGTGAGCGTGGCTTACAGTGGCAGCTTCGAATTTCGCCAACTCACCTTTGTGCCCGGTATCGCGCCGGGGGAAGGGGCTATGGATGAGATCCGGTTTGGGTCCAGCTTTGCTTCGGTGACGCCGCCCGGCAACCTTTCTTTAGAACGCTTCGCCACTAATGGCCAAATCACAGCTGAGCCGGCCAAGGATTTCTACGATTTAGGGGATACTGTGCTGCTCACCGCTAACCCTGCTTTGGGCTATGCGTTTACGGGCTGGAGCGGCGATGTCACGGGGGAGGCTAACCCGCTGGAAGTGGTGATGGACAGCAGCCTGGTGGTCACGGCCAACTTTGAACTGGGGAATGCGCCACCGGCCTATTTGCCTGAAATTTACGAATTGGTACCCGAGCACCGCTTGCTGTTGCCCGTTCACCTGCTTTTGGGAGATTCAAGCCTCTTCAGTGACAACCTGAGCTTTGATTTTACCAGCAGCAACCCCGCTGTAGCCAGTAACCCTACTGCAATTTACCAGTCAGGTGATCAGACGGTTGTGCTTGATTTTGATGGGGGTGCGTCCGGGGAGGCTACCCTCTCGGTAGACATAAGCGATGGCGGTACTGTTGTCGCCAGCCAATCGTTTGATATACAGGCCGCCAGCCAGATCGGCCCCGACAATGGCGGTATCCAATACGTAGCCTCTGACGTCGCCCACTGGCAGCCCCGGCCCTATAAGCAGGTAGTGACTGCAAAGACCGGCTATCCGGTACTGCTGGATGAGAGCTATATCGTCTGGCAGCTGAGCGAATCCTCCGGGCAAGCTGAAACCGATGCCAATTACTTTTTCCACGGCATCATGTCGGGGATTATCATACCCAAAGAAACCGGCACTTACCATTTCGAAATCGAAGGCGATGGCGAAGGGGAGCATACCCTGTGGCTGGCCGAGGGGCTGGACTACAGCAATTTCCCCAACGAGTCTAATCCGCTATCGCCCTCCAGCTACGTGGCTTTTGAAAATACGCCGGGCAGCATCACGCTGGAAGCTGGCAAAGCCTATTACTTCGAAGGCCATCACCGTCAGATCATCAACGACTGGGAGATTGAGATACAGTGGAGCACGCCGGGCAATCCTGCGCTCCGCCGCCTGACGAGTGCAGATGTTGCTCAGTACGTGGATACGGAGCTGCCCACGGCGCCTGCGGCGCTTACAGGTACTGTAGGGGAGACCATTGCTCAGCTTAGCTGGGAGGCAAGTACCGACAATGATGCGGTAGCGGGTTACCACGTTTTTGTAAACGGGGCGCGGGTGAGCGATGAACTGCTCACAGCCCGGAGCTTTTTGGTGGAAGGCCTAACTGGCAATACGCCCTACGAATTTGCCGTGGTAGCCGTGGATGAATTTGGCAACCACTCCTTCCCCTCGGATTTATTGCGCCTCAGCACAGCCGTACCCTCTGATCAACCGCTGGCCGCGCCCGCCAACTTCCAAGCTGACCTGGTCACGGCTTTTAAAGCGGAGGTCAGCTGGGAGGAGGTACCTGATGCCCTGGGCTACAACCTCTACCTGGATGGCAACCTGGCCAATACGCAGTTCATCGCCGCGGATAGTTTCGTGCTGCGCGGATTGCAGCCGGAGACCACTTACGAACTGGAGCTGCGGAGCCTCAATGTAAGCCTGCTGGAGTCTGCACCTGGCGTAGGCCTCTCAGTGACCACCGGGGCTTTCGACGCTTCCAACCCCGATGAGGAGGTGTACCTGATCGAGAGTGAAGTTACCCTGGAGCCGTTGGTGAAGTCTACGGGTATGATGCTCAACTTTACCATTAATCCTGATAATGCATTGATCCGCACAGATAAACCCGCTTTTGAAAGCCTGATGGCTGACCTACAGCCCGCCGGCTTCCGTTTCGGGGCCATTACGGCCAACTCGGCGAGCTTTTCCGAAGCTACCGGCACCAACCCGGAGTGGGTAACCTACGGGGAATTTGCCCAGGCATCGCTCGACGCCGGGGGCAAGTACGTAGCATTGACTGTAGGGCCTGGCGAAAACGAAGATTATATTACCAACCCTACCGTTGCCTTTACCCGCTTCATGGAATACCTCGGGGGCGATGGTACGACCGAGGGCGGTGCCCGCCGCGTGGCGGAAGGTTTCACAGCGCCCTTTACCGATCAGTTTGATCAGATATTGATTGAGCTGGGCAACGAAGTTTGGGGCGGTAGTGCCCACGATAGCCCGATTGGCTCGAGTTATATCAGTAATTACCTGCCATGGGTGCAGCAGGTGACGGATATTATTACCAACTCGCCTTACTATGATCCGGACCGGATGCAGATCGTAATCAGTGCGCGCAGCCCCCGTTTCCCCGCTTTTCAAAATACCATCTTTAACGGCACCGGGCCTATACTCAATGATACTTTTCCTTATGCTTTGGGCCTTTCCGGCTACGTTGGGGGCAACATCATGGACGAAGGCGAGGACTTTGGCAGCATTACCAATAACCGCCTGGCTTACCACAAGGAAAGCTATAACGTGATGTTTAATTACCTCAACAATATTAACAATATCAACAACGTCGCCCTTGATGCCACCGGGCGTACCTGGCCTTTTTACCCCTACGAGTCCAATGCCACGCAAACCACCTACCACGGTAGCCTGGGGCAGGGGCTTCTGGCCATCGATTATGGTTTTGAGTACATCAAACGGGGAGGCTTCCTGTATTCGATCTTCCATCTGACCGGGGGGCAGTGGCGTATTATCAACAAAAATGCTGACGGTAGTTACACCCGGCGGCCTATTTTCGAGGTCATGGCCCTGGCCAATCAACGGGCACGCGGCGGTATTTTGCTGCGGAGCAACCATTCCACGTTACGCCGGCTTGAGCTACCGAGCGGCACGGAGTACGGGATGACGCCGGTAGGCATACATGCCGTCAACCGGGGCAATGAATATACGGTTTTTTACTTCAGCCGGGATTTCGAAAATGACTTTATTGCCAGGCTGAACCTGCCGGATGGTATTGGCAGTATTAGCAATGGCCGAATCACTACTTTGACCGGGGAGCGGTTCGATTCGGAATCCGTTTCAATACAAGTAGACGATAGCGCCAACATCAGTGATGGTATGTTGGTGGAGGTGCCCCGCCATAGCCTGGTGATGGTTTCCTTTGAGGCCGGCGACCCGGGGCTGGAAGCGCCCCTTTATGTTCAGGAGTTTGATACCACCACCGTGAGCGCTGCCTCACCTGTCCGGAAATTGAAGCCGCTTTCGGTTTACCCTTCGCCGGTGGAAGGCCAGGATGCTCAGCTGGTGCTGCGCGGCTACGGCGGGCAATCGGTGCAGATTCAGGTAGTTGATGCCACTGGCCGGCCGGTAGCGGCTCTACGGCGCGATGTGCACCACCCTGAAGAAGTACAGGCGCTGCCCACACGGCAGCTTCCGGCAGGGGTGTATGTCGTCGTTGTTTCCAGCAGTTCTGCTCAGCGCAGTATCCGCCTGTTGGTACAATAATAGTAACCTTACGGGCCTAATAACTGCTTTCCTTAGGGGAGCGGTTGTTGGGCTTTTTAGCTGTTCAGAAGCTGGGTATCTGGCCTGAAAAGGTAAGCGCTTCAGCCCTTGATCTCGCTTTCCAGTATACATTTCCGCCGGGGCGGTGTGCCGCTATGCCGAATGGAGGTATAACATCCGGAGGCAGCCGGGGAATTGATTAAGGCCGCTGCAACCATCTACCCTCCCATCCGTTCAGGTCGGCAGGAGGTTTCTCCTACCGGAAGAAGCGGGGCGTGTGGGCGCAGTTAGGTTAACTGCAGAAAAGCCGCTTGCTTCGTTTTCCGTCCATTTCCACCATCTGAGCTTTAATCAAGTAGGATGGGGCTGAATTGAATAACTATTCGGAGAAAAACAAGCGCATGAGGCAATCCCCCTTACTGGTTCTATTTGTTACCATCTTTATCGATTTAATGGGGTTTGGCCTTATCATCCCAATCCTGCCTATTTACGCCAATGAGCTTGGCGCTTCGGGTACTGTGATTGGGCTGGTAGCGGCCAGCTTTTCCTTTATGCAGTTTTTGATTGCCCCCTTTTGGGGCAACCTCAGCGACCGGGTTGGGCGCAAGCCTGTACTGTTGGTCAGTATTTTTATCACCGGGCTGGGATACGTTATTTTTGCCTATGCGTCCACCCTTTTCCTGCTTTTCGCGGCCCGAATCGTGGCGGGTATCGGCTCAGCAAATATCTCAACCGCGCAGGCGTACATCAGTGATATAACGCCTCCGGATAAGCGAGCGAAAGCCTTTGGTATCATTGGTGCAGCCTTCGGGCTGGGCTTTATCTTCGGCCCGCCGGTGGGCGGTTTCCTGAAGAGTAATTACGGGATCGACTACGTGGGGTTTGTAGCGGCCGGGCTCTCTGCGCTCAACCTGATCATGGCCTACTTCCTGCTTGGGGAGAGCCTGAAAAACCCGAAACCAAAGTCGGGCCAGTTGTTTGAAAACCCGCTGGCAGACTTTCAGTTTGGCCTGAAAAAGCCGGTCGTCAACGAACTGTTGGTCATCAACTTTATTTTTATCACGGCTTTTTCGCTGATGACGGTCTCCGTGACCTTGCTCTGGGAGGAGCACTACGGGCTAAACGAAGAACAAGTGGGGTACACCTTTGCCTTTTTGGGCGTGGTAACAGCCATTGTGCAGGGGGGGCTGGTGGGCTGGGCGTCCCGCACCTTTGGCGACCGGAAATTGCTGATCGCCGGGTACGTACTCATGTTTATTGGGCTGACCTCCCTGCCCTTTGTGCCTGTGCAGTACTTTGTGCCGCTGGAGCTGCTGGCCATCGTGCTGATTGCCCTGGGCAACGGTGCCCTCACCCCGACGATTGCCTCCTTGCTTTCCAAAAACTCAAGCGAGCAGGAACAGGGGCGGGTCTTGGGGCTGGGGCAGTCCGTAGCTTCCCTGGGCCGGGTAGTCGGCCCTTTCCTGGGCGGGTGGCTGTACGGTTTGCACTACGAGTACCCCTACATCGGCAGCGGCTGCCTGATGATCGTGTGTTTGCTGCTGGCGGTACGGTTGGTCAGGGGGCAGTTATCGCCGGGGTGATGCCTGCTTTTGCCGGAAAAGGGTCAGCGTCAAGCAGCCCTCCTGCAACTTAGATCGATCGGGGCTGTCTTTTGTACTGGAAGACAACTTAAGAAAATATGAAAACAGTGGCTACCCTTTGGGCCGTAATGGCCCTTTGCCTGATACCAATAGCGCCGTTGAGCGCGCAGGGCACCCAATACCCTCCAAGCAACAGTTACCCGGTGATGAACCCGGATAAAAATGCCTACATGGGGGTTTACCTGCAGCGCATCAGCCAGGAGAAGGCTCAAAAGCTGGGCTTTAAGAATACTTACGGCAGCTACGTCAAACGGATCATCCGGGGTACGCCCGCCGACCGGGCAGGCCTGCAAGCCCTGGATTTCATCTACGGAGTGGATGCCTACCGCACCGGGGCGCAACAATCGATGACCGATATTCTTGGCCGGTACCAGGCTGGAGATCAGGCTGTGCTCCACCTTTACCGGGGCGAAGGGCGCATCACACTGGATATTGTGTTCGGAAGCCGCCCTGGCAGCAACTCGCCGGAATTGTCCCCCTGCGAAGACCCTTTCCTGGGCGTAGTCCGACAAAGCGACCGCCCGGAGCAGGGCGGAGTCGTCGTTAATGTGGTAGACAATAGCACAGCCGCTAAGATGGGGCTGCAAGACGGGGATGAGATCATCCGGATCAACGAGTATCCAATTATCGATTGGATGGACCTTTCCTATGCCATCAATGATACGGAGGTCGGCGAAGCTATATCGGTAACCGTATGGCGGGGCAGCGGCCGTGTACGGAAGTCCTATGAGATTCAGTCGCGGTGCGATTTTGACAAAGAGAAAGTCCGGGGCAAAGCCTATGGCCGCACCTTTTCCAAAGGGGAGATGCCAGACAACCCGGAGATCTATTTCGACTCCCGGATCGAGGGCAGGGATGGGCGCAGCATCATCAGCCAAAGCGTGAGCCCTTCGGCCATTGAGCGCGCTAACCAGCAGTATGGGCTGGCCCTCCTTTCGGAGAATGACCTGACGGTGCGGAACCTCCGCTTCAAGGCTGATTTTGATGAAGAGGTGCTTGCGCTGGCGTTCAACTTGCCCAGCGAGGGGCCCACTACCGTGCGGGCTTACAATAGCGAAGGGCGTAAGGTATACGACTTTGACCTGGGGGTGTTTTCCGGAGCTTTTGAAGATGAAACCAACCTTTTGCAGAATGGCCCCGGCCTGTACTTTCTGGAAGTCCGTCAGGGGCAACGCGCTATGGTCCGGAAAATCGAGTTGAAGTGAGTCCTTCGGGTGCCCGGTATGCCCGGCCTAAAGGTCTTCGGAATCCTGCACGTTTTCCTTCTTCAGGTCCCGGTTGACGGCAATGCTTGCATTGAGCTCGAAGCCCATCAGCAGAATCAGGGAGTTGATCTGAATCCAAAGCATGAGCGCGATGATAGCGCCAAGGGAGCCGTATAACTGGTTGTAGGTATCAAACTCATTGACGTAGAAGGAAAATACCAGGGAAGAAATGATGCAAAGGAGGGTAGCCAGCGTAGCCCCAGGCGAGAATATGGCAAAGCGGCGTTTGGTGGCTGCCCCGTACCGGTAGATGCCGGCAATGCTCATATAGAAAACCAGCAGAATGGCTACCCACCGCAGCAGTTGAATGGTGAATTGGGTGAAGTTGTCCAGATGCAGTAGGTCATTGAGCAAGCCCAGCAAAAACTCTCCGAGAATGATCAGAACGATAGCAGCTATAAGCAATACGCCGATCAGAAAAGTCAGCCCGATGGCGATTAAGCGCTTCTTGAATGCATTGCGGGACTTGAAGGTCTTCATGTAGGACTTGTCAAAGCCGCGCATCAATGAAATCATCCCGTTGCTGGCAAAGTAAATGGCGAAGATGAAACCAATGCTCAGCAAACCAAAGCGCGGGTTGTTGGTGATATCATCCACGAAGGCAAAGAGCCGGTCTCCCGTTGCCCCTGGCAAAATCCGCTGTATTTCTGTACGCAGGTAAGCATCAAAGTTCTCCCCTTCCGGCAAATACTGTATAAATGCCCATTTGAAGATCGGGATGAGCGTGAAAAAGGCGATCATCGATGGGAATATAGACAGGAAAAAGTTGTAAGCGATCGCGTAGGAACGGGTAAAGAGGTCGTTGCGTTTAAGCTCAATGCGGATGAAAACAAGCACATCGTAAATCGGCACTTTGAAGAATCCGGGCAGGGAGTTGTGCTTGGACCAGCGGGTGGCCTCTTTCACGAGAGGCAGGTTCAATAGCCATTCCTGCCAGGCTTGTATGTCGAATTTAGGTGGCTTCAAAGTAGGGCTTTAATTGGTTGACCAACAGTTTTGGTGCCGGAATGGTTTGGCCATTTTCCGTAGACACGAAGCAGAGTTTGACGGTAGCCCCGTTGATAAGCTTGCCGGCTTCGTTGAATAACTCCATATGAAAGGTGATGAAGCGGGCTGGCAATTGCCGGAGGGTAGTCCGGATGGTAATCCGCTCATCGTAGCGGGCGGGCCGCACGTAGCGGATTTGCATAGATACGACGGGCATAAGAATGCCTTGCTCTTCCTCCATCGCTTTGTAAGTCAGCCCCAGGGAACGGAGCATCTCCACCCGGCCGATTTCGTAGTACTGTGCGTAATTGCCATAGTAGAGGTAGCCCATTTGGTCGGTTTCTCCGTAGCGGACGCGCTTGGTGTATTCGTGGCTGTACATGCGGGATAGTTTGCGTTTCAGGCCCAGCGCTCTACAATTTGGCGTACGGAGCCCGTGTAGCTTTGCCCAAATAAATTGACGTGGGCCAGCAGGTAGTAAAGCTGGTATAGCCCCACGCGGTCCCGGAAGCCGGAGGCAATAGGGTAGGCCTTTTGGTAAGCTTCGTAAAAAGCGGGCGCGAACCCTCCGAAGAGCATTGACATGGCGAGGTCCATCTCGCGGTGCGCATAGCTCACGGCGGGGTCTACCAGCACCGGCCCGTAGGCGGCGGATTTAAGGAAGTTGCCGCTCCACAGATCACCGTGGGTAAGGGCGGGGGGCTCGGCGGGGCAGAGCTCCGGCAACCGCTGGTAGAGGCGGTCGAGCTGCTGGCCTGCCCCCGGCCACAGCATGCGGTTGGCCAGGGCGCGTTCTGCCTGTGGGCGCAAGCGCTCTTCCCGGTAGAAATCTGGCCAGTTGTCGTGCCGCCCGTTGGCCTGGGGCAGGCTGCCGATAAAGTTGTCCTGGCCCAGCCCGAAGGCATCGGCGCTGCTGCGGTGGATGGCTGCGAGCCCTTCACCAAACTGTTGCCAGAATGCCGTATCGGCAGCGCCTTCGTCGATAAACTCCAGCAGCAGGTAGGCTTGGCCATCGGCTTCGCTTTGCCGGACGACGGTTGGCACCTTCAACGGCCCGGCCTGCTCTAGCAATTTCAAGCCGTTGGCATCAGCCGCCATCATGGCCGCTGCCTGCGCTGTGGCATTGACCTTTAAGAAAAAATCCCCTTTCGCAGTGCTCAAGCGGTAGGCTTGGTTAATGCTTCCTCCACTGATCGGCGCATGCGTGTCGATGGGGGCGCCGATAGCCGCCCTGCAGCCTTCTAGAATAGCTTCTGATAACAAATTTACAAGCGGTTTTTATTCACGATTTCCAGCAACTCATCCCGGTAATTTTTTCCGATCGGCAGGTGCTTGGCCTGGCCTTTTTCTACAACTTCCACCATATTCCCGACGACCGCATCAATCCGCTCAATATTGACGATGTAACTGCGGTGGATGCGTTTGAACATGCCCTGCGGCAGCTTGTCTTCCAGGCTCTTCATGGTTTGCAGGGTAATCACCCGGGAGTTGTCCTGCCGGATGATGACATAGTCTTTCAGGCCTTCGATGTAAAGGATATCCTGATAGTGGACCTTGATCAGCTTCTTATCCGCCTTAACGAAAATATAGCCGGGGTCATCGGATGCCGCCGGGGCGGGCGGGGCTTCTCCTCCCTTGCGGCGCAGCTCGATCTGTTCGATAGCTTTGTTGGTTGCCTTCATGAAGCGCTCCAGAGAGATGGGTTTCAGCAGGTAGTCGAGGGCATTGAGCTCAAAGCCCTCCACCGCGTAGTTGGGGTAAGCAGTGGTGAATATTACGACGGGCGGTTTGGCCAGGGTTTTGAGGAAGTCCACGCCCGTAAGCTGCGGCATCTGAATATCCAGGAACATCAAGTCGACGTCTTTGGATTTCAGAGCTTCATTGGCCTCCAGGGCGTTGCTGCATTTTTGGAGGAGGGTAATTTCGGGGATTTTCTCAATATACGTCTCCAGCACATCCTGGGCCAGGGGCTCGTCATCGACAATGATAGCGTTTATCATACTTCGAGTTTTTTAAGTTGGGGCTCGATATCGAGCATGAGGTTTACAGCATAGGTGTTCGGGCTGTCTTCAATTTCCAGCTCGTAGTGGTCGGGGTACAGCAGCTTGAGCCGCCGGTGGATGTTGACCAGCCCTATGCCGCCGCTGGGGCGGCTCGGGTCGCGCTGGGGCGGTGCATCCGATTTGCTGTTTTCGATATAGAAATGTACGTGATTTTCGTCAACATTTAAGACAATATTTACGAAGCCTTCCTCAATGCGGCTGCTCAGCCCGTGCTTGAAGCTGTTTTCCAGGAAAGGGATAAACATCAGCGGGGCAATTTTCTGGTCGCTGATCCGGCCATTTACCTCGAAGTTGATCTCGGTATTTTTGCCTTGCCGGATGCGCTCCAGGTCGAGGTAATTGCGGATATAGGCGACCTCTTTGCTGAGCAGCACCTGTTTTTCGTTGCATTCGTAGAGCATATACCGCATCATTTCCGAGAGCTTAAGCACAATTTCCGGGGCTTCGTCTGATTTTTTTAAGGTCAGGGCGTAGAGGTTGTTCAGCGTATTGAACAAAAAGTGCGGATTGATCTGGGATTTGAGGAACCGCAGCTCCGATTGCATGGTTTGGGTATGCAGTTCTTGCCGTTCCCGCAGATGGCGGAGCCAGTCGGTAATAATTTTAAAGACGGTGGAGGAGCTGGCAATAATGAAGGTCAGCAGGAAGTACCAGTTCATATTTTGGAGGAGCTCAGACTGCAGCTGGGGCAGGTTGCTGAACTTAAAGTAGAACACCAGCACCTTGAGCGGAGTGATGATGAGAGAGGCCAGCAGGAGCAGGCCGCTGTAGGTCAGGAACTTTTTTTTGGTCAGGTAATTGGGGATCAGGTACAGGAGGTTGAAATAGACGATAAGCCCGTAAAAAAGGATATTGATCAGCTCGTTGCTGAGGGTAAACCAAACGCCCTGATTGGTATCCTCAAACAGCGTCAGCACCAGAAGCACTACCACCCAGAACAGGCTGTGGTAGACCTCCCGGCGCGTCAGAATGGCGTAGAGCCGGTCTGCCTTGGATCGCTGCAGGTGTTCCTCCATGAGTTTTGAATTGCAATAAGCCGTAATATAGTACTATTGCCTCTTTGCGTTCAAAATTTGTAGACAGATTCCCGGATGGTATCGACTTTGTGCAGGGTAAGCGGCTGAGAAACAGAAATATTTGTACTTTTGCGGTTCCTGGAAAAAAGCTTGTGAAAACCGAATAAAATAGCAAAAGCCACAATGGTTTATCTAACGAGAAGAGAGCGGTTTAACGCTGCGCATAAATTGTGGGTAGATAGCTGGAGCCCCGAAAAGAACCGGGAGATGTTTGGCAAGTGCTCTAACAAAAACTGGCATGGCCACAATTACGACCTCTACGTGACGGTAAAGGGCCGGCCCGACCCCGTGACCGGCTTCATCGTGGATGTCAAGCAGCTTAGCAAGCTCATCAAAGCCAATATAACCGACAAGGTGGACCACAGCAACCTCAACCTCGATGTCGATTTCATCCCCCGGGGGATGCAGCCGACGACCGAGAACCTGGTCATCCTGTTTTGGCAACAATTGGAGCCCCACCTGCAGGGGTGTGAGCTGCACTGCATTAAATTGTATGAAACGGAGAATATCTACGCGGAGTACTACGGCGAATAACAACCCTTTATGATAATGGCTGTTGTCTTGTAAATCAATACCCATCAAATGGCTTTTCAAAAAGAGGAGGCGTACGATACTGCGACGACGGATGCCCTAATGCGTTATTATCAGTCTATTATTGGTGACTTGGGCGAAGACCCGGAACGGGAGGGTTTGGTCAAAACCCCGGAGAGAGCTGCGAAAGCCATGCAGTTTCTCACTCAGGGGTACCAGCAGGATGCCGAGCAAATTCTGCGCTCCGCCATGTTTAAGGAAGAGTACAGCGAAATGGTCATCGTTAAGAATATCGAGCTGTATTCCCTGTGCGAGCACCACTTATTGCCCTTTTTTGGGCAAGCTCACCTGGCTTATATCCCTAATGGCTATATTGTCGGCCTGAGCAAAGTGCCCCGCGTTATCGATGTGTTCGCCCGGCGGTTGCAGGTGCAGGAGCGGCTGACCGACCAGATTCTGAACTGCATCCAACAGACCCTCAACCCGCTCGGTGCAGCCATCGTCATCGAGGCCCGGCACATGTGCATGATGATGCGCGGCGTACAGAAGCAGAATTCCGTGACGACGACTTCAGCCTTCACCGGCGAGTTTCAGCGGGCGGAGACGCGGGCGGAGTTCCTCAACCTGATCGGCAACGAATTGCATTGAATCATTCAAAACGGAAGAACCATGAAAGCATACGTATTCCCGGGGCAAGCGTCCCAGTTTGAAGGTATGGGCAAAGACCTGTACGAGAGCAGCGAAACGGCCCGGGCGCTCTTCGAGCAAGCCAATGAAATACTGGGGTTCCGCATCACGGATGTGATGTTTGAAGGTACGGCAGAGGACTTGCAGCAGACGAAGGTAACCCAGCCGGCCGTTTTTTTGCACTCCATCGTAAAGGCAAAAATGGCCGGATCGGAGCTGCAGCCCGGAGCGGTAGCCGGCCATTCGCTGGGGGAGTTCTCTGCACTGGTTGCAGCCGGCGCCCTGAGCTTTGAAGAAGGCCTTAAGCTGGTCCACGCCCGGGCAATGGCGATGCAGAAAGCCTGCGAAATGCAGGAAAGCACCATGGCCGCCATCATCGGCCTGGAAGATGAAGTTGTGGAGCAGGTTTGTGCAGGCATTAGCGAAACGGTGGTGCCGGCCAATTACAATTGCCCGGGGCAGCTGGTGATTTCCGGCTCGGTAGCAGGGGTAAACCAAGCCGTGGAACAACTTAAGGAAGCCGGCGCAAAACGCGCTATCGTACTGGCGGTTGGCGGGGCCTTCCACTCTCCCCTCATGCAGCCTGCACAGGATGAGCTACAGGCGGCTATCGAAGCCGCAGAGCTGTCCAAGCCGGTATGCCCCATCTACCAAAACGCCACCGCCAAGCCAACGAGCGACCCGGCCACTATTCAGGCCAACCTCGTCAAGCAGCTCACCGCACCGGTCCGCTGGACACAAACGATGCACCATATGATAAGCGACGGGGTGACTGAATTTGTGGAAGTCGGGGGCAACGGCAAAACCCTTCGGGGCTTTGTGCGGAAGGTCGACCGCCAATTCCCGACGAGCGCGCTCTGAGCAACAGCGCTGTGTAAAAAAAACCTTCCGCTTGAACCATTTAAGGGGGCGCAAGGGTTCTCTTTAGGAAAGTCAGAAAGGTTTATGGTAAGCAATCAAGTGAAAAACGGTAAAATTCTACTCGCCGAACCCTTTATGTTAGACCCTAATTTTAAGCGGGCAGCCGTGCTGCTCTGCGAGCATGGGGATGAAGGCAGCGTAGGTTTTATCCTCAATAAACCGCTTGATATGAAAATTGACGCCCTTGTGGAGTCCTTTCCTGAATTTGAATCCAAGGTGCTTTACGGAGGGCCCGTTCAGACAGACACCATCCACTACCTGCATACAGCTGGCCGCCTGCTGGAAGACAGCCGGCCGGTGGGCAATGGCATCTACTGGGGAGGGGATTTTGAAAAACTCAAGTTCCTTATTTCCTCGCAGCTGATACAGCCCCGCGACATCCGGTTTTTTGTGGGCTACTCCGGTTGGTCGGAGGGCCAGTTGGACGATGAGATGGGCATCGGGTCTTGGGTCGTTACTGATATGCATGCCAACTACCTCTTTCAGATGAAGGCGAATCGGGTGTGGGAAAAAGCGATGTACAATAAGGGCGATGCCTACGCAGTCATTGCTACCATGCCGGAATTCGTAAGCTGGAATTAATTTAGAGGTGCAACCTACCGGGTGGCGGGAAGAAAATTAAGTGCATGTTTGGAGGTGATTTGCAACGTAAAGGTTGCTCCAAACATGCACTAAAAGCCCCCTTTAGCAAGCTTTCGGCTGCTAAAGGAGGCTTCCGTTTTGTTTTGATTGGGCGGGCTTGCCCTTTTTTCGTGCTAGGGGTTGTCAGCATCTGATATAGCCTCGTTTTCGCTTGCTTCCTCCACCGTGCGGGGCTGCGCCTTGTTAAGGAGCTGCAGGTAGTGGTCGCGCTGGGCCTCAAACTTAGGCAGTTCGGTATCCGGCAGGGCTTTGGCGGGCGGGAACTTCATCTTCAGGTGGTTGACCTGACGGCCGTCTTTCCAGAAGCGGAAGCAGACATGAGGGCCGGTTGCCAAGCCAGTGGAACCCACATAACCAATCACTTGCCCTTGCTTGACATGGCTGCCTACGCTGATGCCCTTGGCAAATTTTTGCATGTGCAGGTACTGGGTTTGGTAGGTCTTGCTGTGCTTGATTTTTACGAAATTGCCATTGCCCTTAGTGTAGGAAGCCCGGCTGACCACCCCGTCGCCAACGGCGTAGATAGGCGTGCCGTAGGGCGCTGCGTAATCCGTGCCGTAGTGGGGGCGGCGGCGCTTCAGGATGGGGTGGAAGCGGTTCAGGTTGTAGTAGGAAGAAATGCGGGAGTATTTGACCGGTGACTTCAGGAAGCCCCGCTTCATCGGGCGGCCCTCCAGGTCGTAGTACCCTTCGTGTTTGCCATCCTCGCTTTTGTAGTGGATGGCGTGGTATTCATTATCACCGGTTTTGTAGTAGGCGGCATGAACTGCGCCAATGCCTACCTCTTTGCCATCAATAAACTCCCGGTCGAAAACGAGTTTAAATTCATCGTTCTTTTGAAGGTGGTGGAAATCGATTGACCATTGCAAAGCCCCTTCCATTTTGGCGGCCAGCTCGTAACTCAGGCCTTGCCCGACGATGGCATTCCACAGGGAGGACTCCAGCTTGCCCGCCACTGAGCTTTGCTGAGTTTCCACTACGCGTCTTTTGCGCTCCACGGTGTAATCATCGCCCAGTTCCAGCACCACGTACTCATAGTCATTGGGCTCGTAAACCATGTGCTGTGGCACCTCAGTTTCCGGGTTGGAGAGGATGGTGTAGGGCTTGCCTACCCGAAAGTGACGGACATCAAAAACATCCTCCATATTGGCGACCAGTTGCTCGATAGAAGGGTAATCGAGTCCCTGATCCAGGAGGATGTCGGCTAAAAATTGCCCGGATTCGATGGTATTTTCTTGGAGTTGCAGCGTATCTATAGCGAAGCCGTACTTGAGGGTGGGGACCACAGCGGGGAAGGCGCTAAGCTGCACGGGCGCTTCGGCAGCAGAAAGGGACGCCCGCATGCCGTTTTTGCCAGTCAGTTGTGTGGCGGCATAAAAAATAGCCGTTCCTAATAACAGGACGGCAATTCCGATGGCAGATGCACTAAGATAGCGCCGGTTTTTCCGGAGCAATTGGTTAATCGATTCTGGTAAATCCACAATAAGTTGGTTTAGTGAAAGAATCTAAGCTATAAAAAGGGCAGCCCGAAACCTGAGTGGTGCAGGCGTTGACCGATAGCTGCTGACGTTTTTGGGATGTGTGTCATGGGATAGGTGCGTGATTTTTATAATATGCTCACGCAAATATAGAAGTGGCAAGGCTTCACACCTAATTAATATTGTTAAAACTACAAAAAAGGGAACTTTTTGTTCAATCCTGCGTATAAAAACTTTTGCCCGGTCCGCAGGCCGGGCCGGATGCCCCGCTTTACCCCGGAATTTCCTACCTTTGCACCAAATTTTTTCGGATGGCGGACCAATCAAAGTATAGCCGGCGCGGCGTCTCAGCAACCAAAGACGAGGTACACGCAGCAATTAAGAACCTGGACAAAGGGCTGTACCCCAATGCCTTTTGCAAAATCCTGCCCGATATTGCAGCCGGCAGCCCCGAGCACTGTACCCTTATGCATGCCGATACAGCAGGCACCAAAGGCAGCCTGGCCTACCTCTACTGGAAAGAGACGGGCGACCTCTCGGTCTGGGCGGGCATTGCTCAGGATGCTATTGTGATGAACCTCGACGATATGGCTTGCGTGGGCTGTACCTCCGGCATCATGCTATCCTCCACCATTGGCCGGAACAAGCGCCTGATCCCGGGGGAGGTTATCAGCACCATTATTAATTATGCTACCCGGTTTGTGGAGGAAATGCGGGCCCACGGCATCGAGGTCCACCTGGCCGGCGGAGAAACGGCGGATGTGGGCGATATTGTCCGGACTATAGATGTGGGCTACACCGCCTTTGCCCGCATGGAGCGGAGCGGCCTGTTGGTTAATGACATTCAAGCGGGAGATGTGGTGGTGGGCCTGGCCTCCTACGGGCAAGCTTCCTACGAAGCCGGCTACAACGGGGGCATGGGCAGCAATGGCCTTACAAGTGCCCGGCACGATGTCTTTGCGCACGAATACGCCCGAAAGTACCCAGAGAGCTTTGACCCCGGCCTCCCTGAAGAGGTGGTCTATACCGGCAGCAAAAAGCTTACCGACTTGATCGATGTTGGGGATGGCGTGACGATGACAGCGGGCCACCTCGTGCTTTCCCCTACGCGGACTTATTTGCCGGTCATTGCCAAACTGCTGGAAGAGCTGCGCCCCAAAATTCACGGGATGATCCATAATACCGGCGGCGGGCTATCCAAAGTGGTTAAGTTTATCAATAAGGTAAGGGTAGTGAAAGACCAGCTATTGCCCATGCCGCCTTTGTTCCGCATGATTCAGGAAGCGTCCGGGACCGACTGGAAAGAAATGTACCAGGTTTTCAATATGGGGCAGCGCCTCGAGGTATACCTGCCGCCCCATGAGGCTCAGGCCGTTATCGATATCGCACGGTCATTTAATATAGACGCGCAGGTTATCGGAAGGGTAGAAGCCGCAGAATTGCCATCGGTCAGTGTTGTCACGGACCATGGAAACTTCGAATATAACAATTAACTTACGACCCGAATAAGTGCACAGACCTGTATGAGAAGAGTTACCAAACAACAGAAAGTAAAAGCGATTACGGAGATTTTAGAGTCTTACTACCCGGAAGTGCCAATTCCGCTGGACCATAAAGACCCTTACACTTTACTGGTAGCCGTATTGCTTTCCGCTCAGTGTACAGACGAGCGGGTCAATAAAGTGACACCTAAGCTTTTCGCGAAAGCGGACAACCCCGCAGATATGGCTCAGCTGCCGGTAGAGGAGATTCGGGATGTCATTAAACCGTGTGGCCTATCGCCGCGCAAGTCCGCAGCGATTAGTACCCTTTCCGGTATTCTGATAGATGCCTACGGTGGCGAAGTGCCCAAAAATATGGAAGCACTGGAAGCCCTGCCGGGCGTCGGGCACAAGACAGCTTCTGTCGTGATGTCCCAGGCCTTTGGCGAGCCGGCTTTCCCGGTAGATACCCACATCCACCGCCTGGCCTACCGCTGGGGCCTGAGCACCGGGAAGAACGTCCAGAAGACAGAACACGACCTGAAGCGCCTGTTCCCCCGGCATCTCTGGAACAAGCTGCACCTACAGATTATCTTCTTTGGCCGGGAGTATTGCCCCGCCCGCGGGCACGACCCCCGCGCTTGCCCCATCTGCAGCCAGTATGGGCGCAAAACGTTATTCAAATAAGCAAGCTGCGCCAGGCTATTGCCAACAGCGTACAACAGAAGTGTGTTACAGCCGTAGCTTGCCCGGGGCTGCCATTGCCATAACCGCGTCATTTATCAGCAGGCTTCCTAATCAAAACCGGGTTTTGGGTGTTCCTTATCCAAAACCATAGTACATGATAAAGCACTATTTTGGGACCACGATTCGGGCACTGCGCGTTTTGGCGCTGTGGGAGGGCGTTTCCTTTCTCCTCATCCTCTTTTTTACCATGCCGCTGAAGTACATGGCCAATATTCCGGAACCCAATTTAGTGATTGGTATGGCGCACGGTTTCCTCTTCATCGGTTACATCACGGTGGTGGTGCTGGCCCGCTCGGAGTATCAGATGAGCCTGTCACAAACGTTTTGGTCGCTTGTCGCCTCGGTAGTGCCTTTCGGGACTTTTGTTGCCGATACTAAGATATTCAAGCCCATCCAAACTCAGAATGGATAGCCAAAGCCCAGATTGAAGGCGACGATATCCCCAAAGCCAAGCTCCACCCGGTTGCCGTCGGGCCGGAAGTCCCTGAACCAGTAGTTTTGCCAGTTGGAATTGCTCTGAGGCTCATTGGGGAATGGGGCAGCGTGGCGGAGTTTGACCGCCATATCCAGGCGGAGGATGAAGTAAGAAAAATCGAGCCGCAGCCCAAAGCCGCCCCCGATGGCTATCTGTTTATAGAAAGGTTCATTGGTGTAGTTTTTGCGTTCGCCGTTTTCCTGATCGACGCAGGTATAAGTTCGTTCCCGGAGCAAAAACTGCGACCCGCAGCGGTTGGGGTCCCGCCGCAGCGTCCACACATTGCCTGCATCCAGGAACAGCGCACCGTGCATCAGCCAAAAAATCTTGAACCGGTACTCAAAGTTGGTCTCAATCTTAAGGTCACCGGTTTGGTATAAGCGGGTATTATTGGCACTGCGCACGGCGAGGGTGTCTTCGTAGGCCCCCGGCCCCAGGCCCCGCGGCGCCCAGGCCCGGATGCTATTGGGCCCGCCCGCAAAGAACTGTTTTACGTAGGGGACATCGGAGGTATAGCCAAATGGGCGGGCAATGCCCAGCGATATGCGGGCGGCAAAGCTCTGGTTGGGCCGGCTTTGCCAGTACCGCCTTAAGTCGAGTTGCGTTTTGGCATACTGGGAGAAATTCACCACTTTTCCAGCCCCAAGGTCAAGCCGCAGCGTATCCGGGTTGAGCGCAAAGCTGTTGTAAATAGCATTGCCTGCCCAAATCTCCGCCCCCGCCAGTTCCAGGTTGAACCCAACGTAGTAAGAGTTGCCACGCCGGTTCGGCCGGGAGTTGTAGACGTAATTCAAGTCCCGGAACAGTAAGCTGACAAACAACTGCTCCCCGAAGGACCGCTCCAGGAAGGGGTTGAAATTCAACAGGGAATCAAAGTTGGCTTCGGTAGTTGGCAGCAGGTAGTCGATCCCGATATGGTTGAGGATGAACCGGCGGTTGGTAGCCGGCTGATGGTCGAAGCCATAAGTGCCCGTAAACAGGTTGTACTGGTAAAAGTCCAGAATCAGGAGGTAGTTATAGTTGGCGGAAATCCGGGTAACTGCATTTTCCCTAAGCGATTGGTAAAACCCTTTTCTCAGAAAAATGGAATGGTCTCTATTGCCAAACCTGGCGTTGTTCAGGCGCCGCCAGATGCTGAGGTAGTCGGTAAACCGGGGCAGGTAAAGGTTAGCCTGCGCGCCCAGGTCGACCGTATTCCAGAACTGGCCGGCGGATATGGCCTGAGGGGCGGGGTTGAATTCTGCCCCGGCGTTGAAATCCATGATGAGCAGTTCTGCGCCCCCAAAGAGGTTGCGGTGGCGCAGGGAAGGGCTAACGGCGGCGCCAATCAGGTTGCCGATACCGGTGGCGCTGCGGCTGGCGTAGTTGAACTCCAGGTCGGCGCCCACCTCCAGGCGTTTGTTTTGGGTAAGCTCAATGCGCAAGTCCAACCGGTTGGGGTAGACGGAATCAACGGAGGTCTTTATGCGCACAAAACGGAAGACCCCCAGGTTGTTGAGCTGTTTGTTGGTCAGGTCGTAATCGGCCTGGTTGTACAGTTCGCCTGGGTGGAGGTAAATCGCATCGGCTACCGTAGCCGGCGCGACCCGGAACTCATCGTGGGAGGTCCGCAGGTGGACGCTGTTGATGGTCGTATCCAGCAAGGTGGAATCCCCCTGGCTCGGCACATAATCCAGGAATACGGTTATGTCGTCGATGTAGTATTTTTGATGGAGGCTGTCTTCTACTGGCGGCAGCACCTCCAGGCGCAGGGAGGCCTGCTTGCTGGACACCGTTGTATCCGCACTAAGTGGAGCAAAGTAGTTGCTGAAAAAGTAGGCATACCCATGATTGCGCAGGTACCTGGCAATGCGCTCCCGTTCCCGGTCGTACAGCTGCCCGTCGATGGGCGATCCGGCTTTCAGATGGCTTTGGGGGGCGATGGCCCGGAGGATGCTGTCCACCACGGGGTCTGTGCTGGTAAACAGAATGGTATCTACGGTGAAGCGCTCATTGGGGGTGACGTGGTAGGTGATGAAGATTTTTTTCCCCCGCACCAGGGGGTCGGAATAAACTTCGGCATTGAAATACCCCTTGTACTGCAGGTAATAGCGCATCGACGCTTCGGTAGCTTCGCGCAAGCCCGGGTCGTAGAGGGCTGGCTCCTCAGCAATGACCCGGCGGAGCAGGCGGTCGAATTTGCTGGTGTCCCCGGGTTCATCGGTAGCGTAGTAGAACCACTCCCGGGGCATAAAGAAAAAACGGTTGTTTTCAGTCTGCTTGTAAAGCGTGGACAGCTCGTACTTCATGTTCCGCCGCCGGTCCAGGTCATCATCGGCATGCAGTTTGATGGAATTGCCCCGCAGGAGGTATTCGTCAGCAGCCAAGTATTTGGAGGAATTGCAGGAGGAAAGGAAGAGCAGCGCCAATACGGCGGTAAAGTAATATATTGTGCTATCACTGCATTGCATAAGCAAGAATCATCAAAAGAACAGACGTTTAGATGCCCGTTTCCAAAAATACGATCAAATATATACAATCGCTACGCCAGAAAAAGTTCAGGCAAAAGTATAACAAATTCATTGTGGAGGGCGATAAGATGGCCCGCGAACTCCTTCAGCAGCGGCCCCATTGGGTAGAACAGCTCTTCGCCCTGCCCGATTTTATGGAAAGCCTTGGACCGGTGCAGTTGCCCCCCGATTTGGAAGCTTGCACTGTTACCCATCAGGAGCTGAGCCGGTTGTCTCTGCTCAAGACCCCCAATCAAGCCCTCGCTCTCGTGCGCCAGCCCGCTTTCGAGCTGGAGCCCGGCCATTTGCAGGGTACCATTTCCGTGTATTTGGACAGCCTGCAGGACCCTGGCAATATGGGGACGCTGCTGCGGCTATGCGATTGGTTTGGTATTTCAACGCTCATTTGTTCGCCAGATTGCGTCGAGGTGTTCAACCCCAAAGTTATTCAGGCCTCAATGGGGGCTTTCCTGCGGGTCAGCACAGTGGTGGCCCCCTTCAGCGCTCTGGCCGCCGCCGCCCCGGGCCTGCCTGTCTACGGGGCAGATACAGAAGGCGATAATGTATTCACGACTGAACTGTCGGCGGTTGGCATTTTGGTCATTGGCAATGAGGGGGCAGGCATCTCTCCCGCTATTCTGAAGCAGGTCACCCAACGGCTGTCGATCCCCAAAGGAGCGGGCGGCGGTGCCGAATCCCTCAACGCCGCAGTTGCAGCGGGGATTATTATTGGCCTGTTGAAAAACAAAGAGCCGTCCTGAGAGAAAAGGCTCAGAACGGCTCTTTGGGCTAAGTGTATGTTTGGAGCAAACGAGAGTTGATAACCAAAGAGTTGTGGTTATGACTAAATGGAAAAATGCGCGTTTGGCGGGTCAAATAAGTATTTTTCCATGACGTCCCGGTTTTACCGGGATTCACAAGGCTTTGATTATCAGCCGAAGTGCACCTCCAAACATACACTAAGGGGCTCCACGGGCTTAGAGGTGCTTTTGCAATTCGGCTTCGATTTGCTCCGCCCCCCTCAGGCGCGTCGCTACAATCTTGCCATCGCGGTCGATCATGAAAGCGCGGGGTATGCTCCTCACACCGTACAGGGCCGCCGCTTCGGATTCCCATTTTTTGAGGTCGCTCACGTGGTAGGGCCACTTCAGGTTGTCTTTTTCAATGGCCTGCACCCACCGCTGCCGTTGGTTTTGGGCGTAGGTTTCTGCTTCCATCTCAGAGTTCAGCCGGCTGCGGGTGCGCGAGTCCAGGCCATCCAAAGAAACACTGAACACCGTAAAGCCCTGGTCTTTATACTTGTCGTAAACAGCCACCACGTTGGGGTTTTCCCGCCGGCAGGGGCCGCACCAGCTTGCCCAGAAGTCGAGCAAAACCACCTGGCCCTTTAGTTCCGAGAGTGCGTACTCGGTCCCGTCCGGCCCTTTCATTTGAATGTCCGGCGCTTCCTGGCCGACTTGCACCCGTTCGGAAGCTTGCTGTTGCAGGTATTGCCGTTCTACCGCTTCCAGGAATTTTTTGTAGTTGGCGCCCATTTCTGAATTCGGGACGGCCTGCTCCAGGCGGCTGAGCGCTTTTTGCTGGGTTTCCAGAAACTGGCCGTTGGTGCCCAGGGAGCGGTAGGCTACGAAAGCGCCCAGCACCGGGTTGGAGACCGTGTCTACAAACTGCTCAATATCCGCCGCCTGGAACTTGCGCTGAAAGAGGTTTTGCATCACCTTCGCCAGCACCTCCGCGTCCTCGGCGCCTTCAATGGTGAAGTTGTAGGTGTGAATGTCGTTGAGGTCCCCCTTCAGCTCGACTTTTTTTTCGGAGCCGTCGAATACTAGGTTGAAGTTTTTGGCGCCAATCCGCATTTGGTAGACGCCCGGCTCAATACCTTCCGGGAATTCCATGGTGAACTGCCCGTTGGCATCGATCTCCGCTTTTGACAATACGTTGCTGGCTTTGCCAATCTTCACCTGATCGAGGTACACTTGCATATTCGCCGCGTTGTCGATCTGGCCTTCTAGGACTGTGCCCTGTACGCTTTGCTCGCACTGCCAGGTAAACAAGGCGAGGAGCAAAGCCATTAGGGTAATTCCGATATTCTTCATGCTCAATGGTCTATTTTTATTGAACGAATTGGTGCTGTTTTATTGTGCCATTTGCCTAGCTAAAGGGTCGTTGGGCGGTTAAACTGGGGCGCAATGCCCTTTCCCGGCGGGGGCATTTGGCTATCCCGAGTGCCATCCGGGGCTTTTACGGACACTCATGGCCCTTGGAAACCAAGAGCAGATTTTGGGCGCTTGAAACGCCTACAGGGGCCGCCGGAATTTAAGCCATCCGATATAGGGTTTGGTTGGCTCTGCGGGCTTATTTTAAAGGCACAAAGATATAAATAGTCTGGAAAATCGGGCTAACGGGAGGAGAAATCGGTGGGGGTAGATGGCCTGGTCATGGCCTTCTCCGAAAATCTAAATAAGTTCTACCCATCATAATGATATCGGCATTGCAGAATGATACACCTTTGATCTGCACCTTTCTTGCCTGTTACTTTATAAACCAACCGATGCTCTTGCGTTATTCGCCTAGACCAAAGCCCTTTCAAGCCGTACTTTAAGGGCTCAGGCTTACCCAACCCCTTAAATGGAGTGCTTGAGATTGACCTTATTAGTTCTTTTATCTTTTTGACTACTTGCTCATCAGTATCAATCCAATAGGTAAAATCCTCCCAGCCGTTCCTTGTAAATACAATATCCATTCGTTTCTAGGGGGCTAGTCTTCTAAGGAATAACTTACAGTATCTCCCGATTTTAATTGATCCAGAGATTCTTGCAGCCGTTTTCTGTTTGATTCACTTGACAATAAGTACTCCGTTTCCTTCAAAGCATTATATTCCTTGATAGACATAATCACAATAGCATCATCGTCATTGTTATTCCTAGGTACTATGATGACTTCTAAGGATTCACTGACTGAATCGAAGTAAGCCTTCATTTTGGCTCTTAATGAGGATATCGTTACGGCTTTCATTGTTGAAAATAGATGTACTGAATAATGTACAAATATACGTACAGGTTTTCCCTTTGTCAAGTTCAAAGCTATTCTTGACTTCTTTTTGATCGGATCTTTTGGCTTTCAAAGTAGAGGCAGAGCGGGCTTAAACCCCCGCTACTTGTAGCTTTACCAACGCTCGTCGTAGCTTGCAGCTACGATGCCCTTTCATGGGCGTCGTCTTATTTTACAGTGTTTCGTTACGGCTATTCGCTTTGTAAAGCAGGGCGGTTCTGGAGTTGCTGCGCAGTAAAGTGGTCTAGCTGCTTTTCCCACTGTTCGTCAACTCTATGGTGAAAAACCCGGAAATATTCGCTGTCGTTAAGGGTTTGCAGCGTGAAGATTTTTCGTCCTGGCTTTAAAAGTAGGGCAGCAATTTTGAGCCAGTTTTTCCAATATATCTTTCCCGGTTTTAGTCCTTGATGTACAATTGTTTCCAGCGTGTCTTTTCTACTATTGGCAAACGCCCTTTTTTGTTGGGGGACGGCTAAGCCAAAAGCGAAGGGCAATTCCTCAAGGCGGTCGACCACACTGTCAATATCAGACACGGTGACTTGGGTAATACCGGCTAGTAATGTTTCGCCCGGCGAGACTTCTATTTCAGTTTCGTAGGTGGCAGGTTGCCTGAATACAATGCTATGGGGGTAAAAAAGCCCTTTTTTGCTCCTGATTCTATTCTTTTTCTGGGGGTATGGCTCAAGGAATACCAAATACACCTTGTGCGCTTTAGCGCTAAAAACTAGAAAATCCCTGAATAAGGAAAGCATATCTCGCTGAAAGTGGGCTTTTTCTTTCACTTGCAGGGCCTTCAAAGATTCAAGAACCTTTTGGTCTTGCAAAGTCAGGGAGGACAAGCTGGATTCAAGATTCAGGTCTTCAATCTCCAATAGGCTGTTGTAAATCTTATAATTGATCATTGCTTCTTCTTTTTAGGATAGTAAGCGTGCCCCTTGAGCTTCTTGCCGTGTTTGCCATAGTTAAAATGGGGGCCTTGATCGACGTAAAAATTGCCGTCATCTTCTCTGGCACTAAATAACTTGCCAAGCCATTTGAAAATGTACAGCCCCTTATTTTTGTTACGTCTCAACCTAGGGTGTGTAATCTGCCCCATTTTCAGCCCGGCGTTTTTTGTATAGGAAG